>JALSQC010000177.1 GCA_026985625.1 Bacteroidales bacterium
ATAATTTAATTAATGCTCCTGCCACAGGTTTATCGGTTGATTGGTCTTTAACTTGTCCTTCTAACGAAAAAATTAACGGTGGTAAAACAAAAGAATATATATCGTCGCCTCCCCTACTTTTTATTACTGTTGGCGGGTCTGTAGGCAATTCGGTAATTTTACGTGTCGATGTAAACATTCCTTCTTCTTTTTCGCCTTTAAAAATAATTGCAAAATCGTCGGAATATGAGTTTATGGGATATTTCATATTTTCTACAGTCCATTTTTTCCCTTTTTTTGTTGCTTTAAATATATCGAGACCTCCCATTCCCAGATGATAATCCGACGAAAAATACAAAACTCCGTTTTTTCTTATATATGGGTAAACCTCGTTTCCTTTTGTATTAATATCGGGACCAAGATTTACAGGTTTTCCCCATTTCCCTCCTTTTTTTTGAATCATCCAAATATCGTTTCCTCCGTATCCTCCTTGCATTCTCGATACAAAATAAAGTGTATTTCCATCTTCGGATATCGATGGATGACCAACCGATATGCTATCATCGGCAATTTGAACAACTTCTGTAGTAGCCCAATCTTCGCCTCCTTGTCTTACCGATTTGTATATCTGACAACCTATTTGTTCGTTTTTTTTAACACGGCAACGGGTAAAGTAAAGTGTTCTAAAATTAGATGAAAAACTTGGCGAACCGTCATCAAATTCGGAATCTATTGTATCATTTATTGGCTCAGGGTTACTCCACTCTCCTTTTTTGTCTAAATCTGATGAAAATATATCGGTAAAATTTTGCCCCGATACGTAATTAAATTTAGTAAAATTATCTTTTTTGCGTGTCGATGTAAAATAAATTTGGTTATATTCTGCATTTGAATATGCAGGTGTAAATTCCATCTCGCGAGAGTTTATATCTTTTATATTTTTTATTATATACCGTGTAGGATTTTTTCGCCATTTGGCAGCTAACGAGCACGATTCTAAACCGCGTTTACCTCTTTCGTCGTCGGGAACAAGTTTTATGTATTCTTTATATTGCTCAACAGCCATCTCGTATTTTTCGTTTTTCTTTAACATATCTCCATAATACAATACTGCCAGTGGATTAGAATATTTTTTTTGTATGCACGATTTATATTTAACTTCGGCTTTTTTAGAGTTGTTCATATGCCTGTAACATTCGGCTTCTTGAAATGTAATATATGCTTTTTGTCGTTTATCGGTTTCGTTTTTATATGCTTCTTTATATAAATCCAATGCTTTAAAGTATTCGCGTACTTCAAAAAATTTATCGGCTTTTGTTAGTTTCCTGTTTTGCGAGTAAACATTTACCGATGTAATTACAAATATTATTGTTACTATTATTATTCTGCTTATCATTAATATTTTTTTAATTTGTAATAACGCATAATTTTAATAATTATTTTATAGATTGTAAAAGTAAAAGAAATTTTTATTTTAATTAAAATATTAAGAATTTAAAAAAGTGTATAATTTAAAGCGACAAAATAACAAAGCAATCTGTTTAATAAAAGACACTAAAAAACTACTTAGCTTTGTAGTAATAGTTGTTAAGTTTTAACAGATTGCTTTGTATAAATTTAAATACTTCTTTGTTTATAAATCATCGAATCCATATCTATTTTATCGAATTCAAGATATTTGTAAATTTCATTTGTATTATCGGCTATTTTTTCGTTATAATATTTAAAATATTCGTCGGGAGTAGGTAGTTTGCTTAGTATAGAAACAACGGCACCAAGTTCTGCCGAGCCAAGAAAAACTTTGGCTCCATTTCCCATACGGTTATCAAAATTACGTGTCGAGGTCGAAAATACTGTTGCTTTATCGGCTACTCGCAGTTGATTTCCCATACATAACGAACAACCCGGTGTTTCGATTGTAGCTCCTATTTGATTAAATATTGAGAAATAGGCTTCTTCTTTTAATTTTGCTTGGTCCATACGTGTTGGAGGAGCAATATATGTTCTAACTTCGGGATTTACTTTATTGCCTTCCCATATTCTGCCGGCTGCTCTATAATGTCCTATATTTGTCATACAAGAGCCTATAAATACATCGTCTATTTTTGTTCCTGCAACTTCGGATAATAATTTAACATCGTCGGGGTCGTTAGGGCAAGCAACTATGGGTTCGGTAATATCGGCTAAGTCTATTTCCAGAATTTGTGCGTATTCGGCATTATCATCTCGCGACATTAATTTTGGATTTTTTAACCATTCTTTAATATCGTTAATTCTGTTTTTTATGGTTTCGGGGTCTTTATACCCGTCTTTTATCATTTGTTCTAATAATGCAATGTTAGACTCGAGGTATGTTATAACTGATTTTTCGTTTAGTTTTATTGTTGCTGCTGCTGCAGAACGTTCGGCTGCTGCATCGGTTAACTCAAATGCTTGTTCTACGGTAATATCGTCTAATCCTTCCATTTCGAGAATTCTACCATTAAATTCGTTAATTTTATTTTTTTTGGGAACTGTTAATAATCCTTTTTTAATGGCAAAATATGGTATTGAGTTGACAACATCACGCAATGTAATTCCTTTGTTTAATTTTCCTTTAAATTTTACTAAAACCGATTCGGGCATATCAAGAGGCATAAAACCTAATGCTCCTGCAAATGCAACTAAACCCGAGCCTGCCGGGAATGATATTCCTAATGGGAAGCGTGTATGTGAATCGCCTCCTGTTCCTACAGTATCGGGAACAAGCATACGGTTAAGCCATGTGTGTATAACTCCGTCGCCGGGTTTTAAAGCAACTCCTTTACGGTCTGATATAAATTTTGGTAATGATTTATGCATTTTTACATCGGTTGGTTTAGGGTATGCTGCTGTATGGCAAAATGTTTGTAAGAATAATGGCGATTGAAATTTTAAACATGCAAGTTCTGTTAATTCATCGGCTGTCATAGGACCTGTTGTATCTTGCGAACCTACTGTTGT
>JALSQC010000178.1 GCA_026985625.1 Bacteroidales bacterium
TAAAGGTTTAATAGAAACAAAATAAAAAAACATTATGGAAAATATTATAAACATATTTGTAAAATCAATTTTTATTAACAATATGGTATTCGCATACTTTTTAGGTATGTGTTCTTATCTTGCCGTGTCAAAAACAGTAAAAACATCGGCAGGTTTGGGATTAGCAGTAGTTTTTGTTTTAGGAATAACGGTTCCTGTAAATTATTTAATGCAAGAATATTTATTAAATCCAGGAGCTTTAACTTGGATAAGCCCGAGTTTAGCAGGAGTTGATTTAAGTTTCTTAAGTTTTATTATGTTTATTGCAGTAATTGCATCAATGGTTCAATTAGTAGAGATGGTTGTCGAAAAATTTGCACCTGCACTTTATGCATCTTTAGGTATATTTTTGCCTTTAATAGCAGTAAATTGTGCAATTCTAGGAGGCTCGTTATTTATGCAACAACGAGATTACAGCAATATAGGCGAGGCAACATCGTTTGCTTTTGGCTCGGGTATAGGTTGGTTTTTAGCAATTATAGGAATTGCAGCAATACGCGAAAAATTAAAATACTCAAATGTTCCTGCTCCATTACGAGGATTAGGTATAACTTTTATAGTTACAGGTTTAATGGGAATTGCTTTTATGAGTTTTATGGGAATTAAATTATAAAAAAATTTATATTATGATAATTTTAAATGCATCTACAGTCATAATTTCGAGTGTAATAGTTTTTTTAAGTGTAATATTATTACTAGTATTAATATTAATTGTTGCAAAATCAAAATTAACTCCATCCGGTGAAGTTAAAATAAAAATAAACGACGACGAAAAAGAATTAACAGTAAATCCGGGTTCATCGTTATTATCAACTTTAGGAAGTAATAAAATACTTTTGCCATCGGCTTGTGGAGGAGGAGGAACTTGTGCAATGTGTCGCATTCAGGTAGAAGAAGGCGGAGGCAGCATATTACCAACCGAAACAGGATATTTTACACGTAAAGAACAACAAGATAATTGGAGATTGGCTTGTCAGGTAAAAGTAAAAAACGACCTTAAAGTAAAAATCCCTAAAGAAATAATGGGTATAAAAAAATGGGAATGCGAGGTTGTGTCAAATAAAAATGTTGCTACTTTTATTAAAGAGTTTGTAGTAAAATTACCCGAGGGCGAAACTTTAAACTTTCGTTCGGGAGGATACATACAAATTGATGTTCCTAAAATAGAGGTTGATTTTAGTAAAGATATAGATGTCGAAAAAGAATATCATCCCGATTGGGATAAGTTTGGAATATGGGACTTAAAAATGAAAAATCCCGAACCTACTTATCGGGCATATTCAATGGCTAATCACCCTGCCGAAGGAAATATTGTTATGCTAAATATTCGTATAGCAACACCACCATGGGATAGGCAAAAAAATACTTGGATGAATGTAAATCCGGGAATTTGTTCGTCGTATATTTTCTCGCGAAAACCGGGCGATAAGGTAATGATATCAGGACCTTACGGAGAATTTTTTATAAAAGATACAGACAGAGAAATGATGTTTATAGGAGGAGGTGCAGGAATGGCACCTATGCGTTCTCATATTTTCGATCAATTTTTAACAAAAAAAACATCACGTAAAGCCACTTTTTGGTATGGTGCAAGATCGAAACGAGAAGTTTTTTACGAAGAACATTTTAGAGAAATAGAAAAAGAATTTCCTAATTTTAGATTCGAAATAGGATTGTCGGAACCTTTGCCCGAAGATAATTGGACAGGATATACAGGTTTTATACATCAAATAATTTATGATGAGTATCTTGTTAATCACGAGGAACCTGAGGAAATAGAATATTATCTTTGCGGACCTCCTGTTATGAATCAAGCTGTGCAAAAAATGTTATACGATTTGGGTGTGCCCGACGAAAATATTATGTTTGATGATTTTGGAAGCTAAAATCTTACTCCAAAACTTGCATAAATACGAGGTTCGTTATTTGGTATTGTTTGTCTAAAATTTAACCCTATCGAAAGATTTTTTACAGGTTTATATTGTAATCCTGCAATGTATAAAGACGAGTTTTGTATGTTTGTAGCTTGTTTTATATAGTCGTATCGTCCAAAAATCTCGATATTAGTTAAAATGTCATACATTCCGTATATTGAGTACCCTGAATAATCGATGCCCGAAAAATTATAATTGCTAACATAATTATATTCGATTCCTGCTCTAAATTTTTTTGTTTTATAGGCAATAAAACCCGAATAAATATTTTTTAGTTTATCGTTTTTTGTTTGTGGTTGCTCGGTTCCCATATAAAATTTTAGGATAATATTATTTGTGGGATAATATTCGATATTATTGGCAAATAAAAATTTTCCGTTGTTATCTTGATATCTAAACGGACCCTCACCGTTAAAAGCGGCTATGTAATAATTTAATTTTTTATTAAAAAAACTAAAATGAAAACGAGCTCCAAAATCGGCAGGCATTCCAAAGCGATATGCTTCCTGAAAAGTTACCATAACATATCGGTGTTTCCAAAATTTATCTTGTAAAGTAAGATATTGCGAGTTTAAAAGTTGACCTACCGAAAAATCCATATTATTGTTAATGTTCCATTTTATTTCGGCCATTTTTAAAAATGCAGTGTATTTACTGCCTTCGAAATAGCTTACATTTAAAATATTTCCGCTTGTATCGGTTACTTCAAAAGCATTTGTTGTGCGTGTTACATCGTAAATTAATATTGTTGATACTTTTTTAGAGAAATCGGTTTTAAAACCTACTAATGCTGTTGATAAACCAAAAGCCGATTTTGGTGTCGAATTATTGTTTAATCCATAATAAAAATCGGTGTATATTGCTCCAAAAGTTTTTGTTTTTTCTAAAATAGTTAAACTGTCGTTTTTATTCTCGGCATTTAATGTAATCGAATAAAAAATGATTAAAATAAGTGGTAATATTTTTATATACATAGGTTTATGATTT
>JALSQC010000179.1 GCA_026985625.1 Bacteroidales bacterium
AAATAGCGAAGACAGTGCAGCTCAATACGACTTTATTTTAAATAATAATTGCGAACGAGTAAATAAATTTAATCACAATTACAACAATACCAATATTGCTACAAGTTTAAACGACACCTCGTCAACAAAAGTTTATCTGCAATCTATGGGAGGAGTAAAAGCAAAATTAAAATTTGAATTACCCGAAGAATTAAACTCAAAACAAATAGCTATAAATAAAGCTCAACTAATTTTAACTGCCGACGATAAAATTGCAACGCAAGCAGATAAATACCCCGTTCCTGAATCATTATTAATAGAACTAATAGATAATACCGAAGGTTTTGATGCCCCTATTGATTATTATTTAAGCAGCGATTATTTCGACGGTAAATATAACTCAGAAACTAACACTTACACATTTAATTTAACACGATATATTCAAAAAATAGTTAATAACGAAGTGGAAAATAACGGATTTTATATTATTCCATCAGGAAATAAAATATCGGCAAATCGCTTGGTAGTTTTAAATTCAGGAGAAAATAAAATAAGATTAAAATTATTTTACACCAAATTAAATAAATAATATGTGCGGAATAGTTGGTTACATTGGAACAAAACAAGCATATCCAATTTTAATAAACGGATTAAAACGATTAGAATATAGAGGTTACGACTCTGCAGGAATTGCTTTAATAAATGGAGAATCAAGAATTTATAAAGTAAAAGGAAAAGTTTCTGATCTTGAAAGTTTTGTCGAAAACAAAGATAAAAGCGGAACAATAGGAATGGGACATACCCGTTGGGCAACCCACGGCGAACCAACAAATAACAATGCTCACCCTCACGAATCACAAAATGGACATTTTATTGTAATACACAACGGAATTATAGAAAATTACAGTCGCTTAAAAAAACGTTTAGAAGATAGAGGATACAAATTTAAAAGCGATACCGATACCGAAGTCTTAGCAAATTTAATAGAATATATTTATTTAAAAGGAAAAGTTTCTGCCGAAATAGCCGTTAGATTAGCACTAACAAAAGTAATAGGAGCATACGGTTTATTAGTAACAAACAAAACCGAAAATAATCAAATTATAGCAGCCCGCAACGGAAGCCCTTTAGTTATTGGAGTAGGAAAAAACGAATACTTTTTTGCATCAGACGCAACCCCAATTATAGAATACACAAAAAGTGTTATTTATTTAAATGATTATGATGTTGCTATAGTTACCAAAGACGAACTAACATTAAAAACAATAAAAAACGATAAAATAATTCCAAAAATTCAGAAACTCAATTTAGATATAGGAGAAATAGAAAAAGGAGGATACGAGCATTTTATGCTTAAAGAAATATATGAGCAACCAAAATCTATTAAAGATACTTTTAGAGGAAGAGTTTCAACCGAAACAAACGAATTAATACTTGGCGGAATACATAATGTTTTAGACAAACTTATTAATGCAAAACGAATTATTATAATAGGTTGCGGAACGTCTTGGCACGCAGGCTTAGTAGGAGAATATTTACTGGAAGATATAGCTAAAATACCGGTAGAAGTAGAATATGCGTCGGAGTTTAGATACCGCAGACCAATTATTTTTCCCGACGATGTTGTTATAGCAATTAGCCAAAGCGGAGAAACAGCAGATACTCTTGCAGCAATAAAACTTGCAAAAAAAGCAAATGCCACAGTTATAGGAGTTTGTAATGTTGTTGGTTCAAGTATTCCAAGAGAAACCGATGCCGGAGTATATACACACGCCGGACCTGAAATAGGAGTTGCATCAACAAAAGCATTTACAGCACAAGTTACTGTTTTGGCTATGATGGCAATTTTATTAGGGAAAGAACGTAAAACAATATCAGACGAAAAATACGAAAGACTTATAACAGAATTAAAAAACACACCCGAAAAAATAAAAAAAATATTAACCCACGACAACGAAATAAAAAAAATAGCAAAATTATACAAAAACGCAAGCAACTTTTTATATTTAGGTAGAGGATATTTATTTCCGGTAGCTCTCGAAGGAGCTCTTAAACTTAAAGAAATTTCGTATATACATGCCGAAGGATATCCGGCTGCAGAAATGAAACACGGGCCTATTGCCCTTATCGACGAAAATATGCCTGTAGTTGTAATAGCAACAAAAGACAAATCATACGAAAAAATTGTAAGTAATATTCAAGAAGTAAAAGCCCGCAAAGGAAAAGTTATTTCTATAGTTACCGAAGGCGATATAGCAATTACAAATATGGCCGATCATATAATCGAAGTCCCCGAATCGCATGTTGTTGTTAGTGCATTGCTAACAGTAATACCTTTACAATTATTATCATATCATATTGCGGTTATGAGAGGCTGTAATGTTGACCAGCCTCGTAATTTAGCAAAGTCGGTTACTGTTGAATAAAGAAAAAAAATATACAGGAATAGTTGTAAAATCAACAGGAAGCAATTATTTAGTTGAATCCGATAATAAAATTATTAATTGTAAAATACGAGGAAAATTCCGTATAAAAGGAATATCAACAACAAACCCCATATCGGTAGGCGATTATGTAGATTTTTTTATTGATAACGATACAGGAATTATAACTAAAATACATAATCGTAAAAATTATATTATACGCAGATCTACAAACCTATCAAAACAATATCAAATAATAGCATCTAACATAGATAATGTTTTTCTTATAATAACACTTTTTAACCCCGAAACAACCACCGAATTTATAGATAGATTTTTAGTTACAACAGAAGCTTTTAAAATAAATACCATTTTAGTTTTTAATAAATTAGACTTATATAATAAAAAACAACAAGAGTTTTTAGATAATTTTATAAATATTTATAATAACGCCGGATACACTTGTATAAAAACATCAACAAAAACAAACCTGAATATCGACAAATTAAAACTGATTACAAAAAATAATATAAATGTTTTTTCGGGACATTCGGGCACCGGAAAATCGTCGTTAGTTAATTGCTTAGATAAAAACTTGAATATAAAAATAGGAAAAATATCAGATTATCATCAAAAAGGAAAACATACAACAACATTTGCACAAATGTATAAAATAAATAATGGAGGATATATTATAGATACACCCGGAATTAAAGCTTTTGGAATAATTGACGAAATTAAAAAAACCGATTTATCAAAATATTTTCCCGAGATTTTTAAGTTCTCGAAAAACTGCAAATTTAATAATTGCACCCACTATCACGAACCAAATTGTGCAGTAAAAGAGGCTGTAGAAAATAATCTTATATCTTATAACAGATATAATAACTATATAAATATACTATTAGACGAAAAAAACAAACATAGACTGTAATTTAATTATAATATAATCTCTATATTTACACCATAAAATAACAAAAATTAAAAAAAATGGTTATAAAATTACCAAATGCTATTAATGTAGACGAACTTTACGAAAAATTAACTAAACAATTTCCCGATTACGATGTTTCGTATATTCAAAAAAAAGTTTTATTAGTAAAAAAATCGACAACAGTTGGAGCAATGATTAATCTAAAAAAGAAAAATATTAAAATATTTGGCGATTTTGGAACAGTTACGGCACGTTTAATATTTACAATATTAATACTATTGTTAGGAGTAATTATTCCGTTAATAGTATTTTTAATAGTATTTATGCCTAAACAAAATAAGTTTAGAGACGAAATTGCAAATTTTGTAAAAAAAGAATATAATTTGCAATAATTTTTTTCTGACAAATATCATTTTATAATAAATTATAACCTTGTATCTTGTGCATAAAATTTAATTATGTATAAGTTAGATATTATTAATTTTTACAAAACAGGCAATAATATTATTGATAATAATATTAAAAAACTAATAAACATAACAAATAAATTAATTGCTTATATTAACAAAGGAGCTTGTGCTGAAGAAATTTCTAATATTATTTTTTTATTAATATTTTATGCACAAGAAAACATAAAAAATAAAGAAAAAATATTACGAAATAATAACAAATTTACAGATGATATAAAAACTCATCATAAAAATTTTACAAATAAAATTTTAGAATATAAAAATGCTTTTGCTAACGGAGAAAAAAATATTTGTATAGATATTTATAAATTTTTAATACTGTGGATAAATAACGAAAATAAAATAAATAAACAAATATTTTAAAATTTAATTGCAAAACGGTAGATATGCTTGGTCGAATAAAAAAATAATTAATAAAATATACTTTGATCTCTTGGGTTTAGATAGTTTATTTTATATTAATATTTTCTAAAATTTTATTTGTAGAACCTATATTTTTTGATACATAACTTAACACTTTATTTGATGTTTGTAGCAAATACTCTTTGTTTGTTATAAATTTATTAGTTATTTTTATTAAATCATTCGATGTGTTTATCGAAAAACAAACTTGCATTGTAACAAGTTCTTTTGCCTCTAAAAATTTTTTATAATTAGGACCAAAAATAACAGGTTTACCATGTGCTGCAGGTTCTTGTATATTATGAATTCCTTTTCCAAAACCTCCTCCAACAAAAACAATGTCGGCATACTTGTAAATGCTCGACAAAAGCCCTATATTGTTAATAATCAGCACTCTGCCTTTGTTTTTAAAATCAGAATAAAGAACAGGATTAAATCCGTCAAACATTTTTTTTAATCTGTTAATGTTTTGTTCGTAGATTTGATGAGGTGCAATTACCAATTTAATGTTCGAGAATGTTTTTAATAAGTCTAACAATTTTTCTTCATCGGGTAACCACGTGCTACCAGCTATAACAGTAAAACTATTTTGCGAAAAGTTTTTTACAATATTATTATCGGCACTTTTTTTTGCAATATCATAAACCCTATCGAAACGGGTATCTCCTATAATAATAGAATTTTTAATATTTATTTTTTGTAATAATTCTTGAGATTCTTTATTTTGAACAAAAATTATATTAAAACATTTTAAGGCGTTAGCATACCATTTGCCGTATGATTTAAAATAAATTTGATTTTTTCGGAAAATTGCAGAAATAAGATACGATTCTATATTACGTTTTTTTATCTCGTTAAGATAGTTATACCATATATCATATTTTACAAAAAAAACTATTTTGGGATTAATAATATCTAAAAAATCTTTAGCATTTTTTTTTGTATCGTTTGGCAAGTAAAAAACATAATCAGCAAGGCCGTAATTTTTACGAATCTCGTAACCCGACGGCGAAAAAAAAGTTAAAACAATTATAATATTTTTTTCTTTTGTTTTTAATTTTTCAATTAACGGCCGTCCCTGTTCGAACTCGCCCAACGACGATACGTGTATCCATATTACTTTCTTGTTGTCGGCATTATTAAAATCCGTTTTTATTTTATTTATTAAGTTCTTTCTGCCTTTTACCCATTTTTTTGCCTTGTTGTTAAAAGGTGATATTAAATATGCTGCAAATGCAAAAAAATGTATTGATATGTTATATATTAATTTCAATAATTTTTGTTTTCCTGATTATTTTCAAAATTAGAAATAAAATAATTACTACAATTAAGTTTTGTAAAATTTTATTGTTCAAAAAAGAAGTTTGTAAGCTCAATAATATCTTCCATAGTCATATCGAGTTTAAAATCAAAGAATTTATCAAGAGCATCGGTAATTTCGTCTAAAGATATATAACCGTCTTTGTTTGTATCTATAGATAAAAATTTATCGGGAATTTCTCCGTTAAATCGCTTTCTAAACTCTCCATATCCTCTCAAACTGGGATAATAATCATAAATCTCTGATTGGTCAATAGCTTCGGGAGGTGTCGAAAAAGCCAATAGTTCTTCGTCGGTATATGTTACACCGTTAAGTTTAACGGTAAAGGCATTTGGCGAATTAATTTCTTTGTCTCTATAATTAGGTATTCCGTCGTCATCATCGTCAAGAGGACAGCCTTTTGCATCTACTTTAACTCCTGCCGGTGTTCCCGGGCATTTATCGTCCCAATCTAATATGCTGTCGTTATCCTCATCGGCAATATCAATAGATTCAAACATAAAATCTTTAAATAATGTTGTATCTATTATTTCTTTATCAGCAGAGAAAACGTCAAAGTTAAATGTAATATAAGAGTATAAAAAATTATCGCCGGCAGAGTTTCCTTTTCTATTGTTAGATGTTCCTGCTTTACTAATATCATCAACTAAATCAGAAAAAGCTATGTGATAGCTGGTTCCTAATTTCATTGTAATACGTTTAGATATATTTAACTGCACTCCAATATCTATAGGTAACGATAAAGATGTAAGATTGTATTTCCCCAAACCGTCGTTGTTTAGTTCTCTCAAGTCGGTTTCGTAATTATAATCTCTTTGTAATATAATGCTGTTATATTCGTTATCGGGTGTTTCTTCGACATTACGTATTGTCCCGTCGGACCAATAATGATAATAATTTCCGTTAGCATCTTTTAAATCGGTTTTTGAATTAAAATTAAATGATTCTATACCAACGGATATTAAAGGTATTAACCTGCGTTGCTCGTTAAACGAAATTAATTGTCCTTCTTTTTTTAACAAATGATAAAAATTATACGTTATGTATGCAGCTCCAACAACAACATTGGTTTTAAAGTTATAGTTTTGTGTCAAAGAATGTTGATTACCGGTAATATTTCCGTAAGTTACAAAAAAATTTAACGAAAAAGCCTCGCTTATTCCTTTTGATACGTTTAAGTTTGTTGCGGGTAATCCCACTAAAGGATTTGAATAATATACATCTCTAACATCGCCTAAATATGTAAAAATTCCTTTTCCTATTCCTATAATAGGTTTAAAACTAAGGAATTTTGTAACTTCCTGAGCATTATAAAAATACGAGAACTCTGATGTATCGTCTGACGCAACGTTATTTATTGTATCGGTTGTTTGTCCAAAAACAATAAAATTGTTTACTAAAAAAAATAATATAAATACTGTTTTTTTCAAAAAGCAATTAATTAGTCAATTAAACAAAAATAATAATATTATTTATAAAGACAATATTTTTTATCTATAGTTGTATTAAATTTTAAAAAAAAATCTGTTAACAAACATACAAAAGGCTTGATAAATATCATATTTTCAGCTTAGTCTTAACAATATATTTACAAAAAAATAAATTTTATACTTTTAATTTTATAGAATAATGGCTATCGAAAAAAAAATAAAGAACCTTGTTGAACTTAGAGAAAAAGCAAGGCTTGGTGGTGGCGAAAAACGTATAAATTCACAACATAACAAAGGAAAAATGACCGCTCGCGAACGTATTAATTATTTTTTAGACGAAGATTCGTTTGAAGAATATGATATGTTTGTAACACATAGGAGTCATAATTTTGGTTTAGAAAATCAAAAATATTTAAGCGATGGTGTTATTACCGGACATGGCACAGTTGATGGAAGGGTTGTATATATCTTTGCTCAAGATTTTACAGTTTTCGGAGGTTCTTTGTCAGAAACATACGCACAAAAAATATGTAAAATTATGGATCAAGCTATGAAAGTAGGTGCTCCGGTAATTGGAATTAACGATAGTGGTGGGGCTAGAATTCAAGAAGGAGTAACAAGTTTAGCAGGATATGCCGATATTTTCCAACGTAATATTATGGCCTCGGGAGTAATTCCCCAACTTTCGGCTATATTCGGTCCTTGTGCAGGTGGTGCTGTTTACTCTCCGGCATTAACCGATTTTATTGTTATGCAAGATAAAACCAGTTATATGTTTGTTACCGGACCCAAAGTTGTTAAAACCGTTACAGGCGAAGACATAACTACCGAAACCCTTGGTGGAGCTACTGTTCATGCAACAAAATCAGGGATTTCTCATTTTATATCGGAAAGCGAAGAAGAAGGGCTTTTGCTTTTAAGAAAACTTTTAAGTTATATGCCTCAAAATAATTTAGAAGATCCTCCTATTACAAAATGTAATGATCCAATTGATAGGCAAGAAGATTTTTTAAACGATATTATCCCTGATAATCCCAATAAGCCATATGATATTAAAGATATTATAGAACTTATTGTTGATAATGGCGAGTTTTTGGAAACCCAACGCCAGTATGCAAGAAACATTGTAACTGCTTTTGCAAAATTCAACGGAATGCCTATTGGAATAGTTGCAAATCAACCAAACTATTTAGCAGGAGTTTTAGATATAAATTCATCAAGAAAAGCTGCTCGTTTTGTGCGATTTTGTGATGCTTTTAATATTCCAATTGTTACTCTTGTTGATGTTCCCGGATTTTTACCGGGTAGTTCTCAAGAGTATAACGGAATAATTACACATGGAGCTAAGTTGTTATATGCTTATGGAGAAGCAACCGTTCCTAAAATTACAATTACATTACGCAAATCTTATGGTGGAGCACATGATGTAATGAGTAGTAAACAATTACGTGGAGATATCAATTATGCTTGGCCAACAGCCGAGATTGCAGTAATGGGTGCACAAGGAGCTATAGAGGTTCTTTATCTTAAAGAACTTAAAACTTTTGAAAACGAAAAAGATAAAATAAAATTTATTGATGAAAAAATAAAAGAATATAACGAAAAATTTGCAAACCCATATCAAGCTGCATCTTTAGGGTATATTGACGATGTTATTGAGCCTCGTAATACTCGATTTAGAATAATACGAGCTTTACGAACTCTTGCTACAAAAAAAGATTTAAATCCACCAAAAAAACATGGAAATGTGCCACTATAAAAATCAAAATAATGAATATACAAATATTAGAACAAGGATTAACTATATCGATAATAGGATATTTTATTGTATTTGCAATTTTATTATTGCTATACCTAACATTTTATTATTTAGCTAAATTAATAGAGTTTCAGGCAAAAAAACGATGTAAAAAAGCAGGCAGGAAATGTAACGAAACGGAAGATTTTATTATTAATAGTGAAGTTTCCGCAGCAATAAGTGCAGCGTTATATTTACATTTTAACGAAATGCATGATATAGAAAGCGGAAAACTTACCGTAAAAACAATATCAAGACGTTATACCCCTTGGAATTCGAAAATATATAATATAATGAACAAATTATAAAAAATTTTATAATGAAAAATTTTAAATTTAAGATACGAGGAACTCAATATATTGTGGATATACAAAATATCAATAAAAATGAGATTCAGATGGAGGTAAACGGAACTCCATATATAGTTACCGTTGAAAAAGAAATTAAAAAAAATAAAACTCCTACAATTGTTCGTAAACGATTACCAAATGAAATAAAAAAACCTGTATCCGAGAATATTTCGCTTAAAACAATAAAAGCACCATTGCCCGGAAATATTTTTAAAATAAATGTTAAAGAAGGTGTTTCTGTAAAAAAAGGCGAAACTCTTTTAATTATGGAAGCAATGAAAATGGAAAATAATATTATTGCTGAATTTGACGGATTTGTAAAAAATATAAAAGTAAAAGAGGGAGATGCTGTTTTACAAAACGATATATTAATAGAACTTAATTAAAATGGACGGTTTATTACAATTTTTTAGTTATTCAGGCTTTGCAAATATTACATTGGGGCATGGTATAATGATATTGGTAGGATTAATATTTATTTTTTTAGCAATAAAATATAATTACGAGCCATTATTACTTGTTCCTATTGGTTTTGGTATATTAATAGGAAATATTCCGTATTTACAAGAATCTAGTTTTGCAATAGGAGTTTACGACCAAGGTAGTGTTTTAAGATATCTGTATATGGGTGTTTTAAAAGGAATATATCCCCCTATTATATTTTTAGGAATTGGTGCAATGACCGATTTCTCTACACTTATATCAAGTCCAAGGTTAATGTTATTAGGAGCTGCGACACAAGTTGGTATTTTTATTACATTTTTAGGAGCAATATTATTAGGTTTTAATTTAAACGAAGCTGCTTCTATTGGTATAATTGGAGGAGCAGACGGACCAACAGCAATATTTTTATCATCGAAATTAGCTAATGGATTAAATGGAAATTTAAATTTGATAGGTCCAATTGCTATTGCAGCATATTCTTACATGGCTTTAGTTCCTGTTATACAACCTCCTATAATGAAATTATTAACAAGTAAAAAAGAACGATTAATTAAAATGAAACCTCCAAGATCTGTTTCAAAAACCGAAAAAATTTTATTTCCTATTATTGGAATAATATTAACAGGCTTTATATCGCCGGGAGCATTACCTTTATTAGGAATGTTGTTTTTTGGAAACTTGTTAAAAGAATCTATGGTAACAGAAAGACTTGCCGAAACAGCTCGAAAATCACTTATCGATATTGTTACTATTTTGTTGGGTATAACAGTCGGAGCATCGACACAAGCCGATGTGTTTTTAACAAAACAATCGTTATTAATTTTTATTTTAGGAGCTTTATCATTTATGATTGCAACTGCGGGAGGAATTTTATTTGCTAAAGTAATGAATATATTTTCAAAATCTGATAATAAAATAAATCCTCTTATTGGTGCAGCAGGTGTTTCTGCCGTACCTGACAGTGCCCGGGTTGTTCAACACGAAGGGCTAAAAGAAGACCCATCAAATCATTTGTTAATGCATGCTATGGCTCCAAATGTTGCAGGGGTAATTGGGTCGGCTGTAGCTGCAGGTATTTTAATGAGTTTTTTGTCGTAAAATAACAAATTATTTTTGAATATGAACATCCATTTGAGGAAAAGGAATGTTAATACCCTGTGCGTTAAATTGTTTATATACCTCTTCCATTGTATCAAAATAAACGTTCCAATAATCTGCACCTTTAACCCATAAGCGAGTTGTTATGTTTACAGAACTATCAGCCATTTCGCCCATACGGACAAAAGGCTCTGGATTATCTAAAACTCTTAAATCGTTTTTAGCAATTGTCATAATAATAGATTTTGCTTTTTCTAAATCGTCACCATAACCTATTCCAAAAACAAAATCGACTCTACGAGTTTCTTGTGTCGAAAAATTTGTCATTGAGCTTGTAGACAAACCTCCGTTTGGAATAATAATAATTTTATTATCAGTTGTTTTTAGAATTGTATTAAAAATTTGTATTTGGTCAACAAGTCCCGCATATCCTTGTGCTTCTATAAAATCACCAACTTTAAAAGGTTTAAATATTAAAATCATTACTCCTCCTGCAAAATTTTGTAATGTTCCCGACAAAGCCATGCCAATAGCTAAACCTGCTGCTCCAAGTATTGCAATAAACGATGTCATTTCTATGCCAATCATTCCCATAACGCTAATTATGAGCAATATTTTTAAAATAGCCGAAATTAATGATGTTAAAAACGGTCTTAACGAAACGTCTATATTTCTTTTTTCTAATAATCGTAATATTGATTTTGATATCTTTTTTATTATCCACAAACCAATTATTAAAACTACTATAGTCCCTATAACTCTTGGTCCATAGTTTAATACAAAGTTCAAAGCTTTATCGTAAATATTTTCTAAACTCATAATCATTTAATTTTTAATATTAATAAAATACAAATATATCTTTTATTTAATTAATTAACAAAAAAACATTATTATTTTTTATAATAAAAAATTTGTTTAAGTAATATAGTAAACTAATTTAAAATTAGTTATTCCACCTAAACGAGTCGGTTTTTATATCGGCTAAATCTAAAACTCTGTTTACAACTGTTAAAACAAGATT
>JALSQC010000180.1 GCA_026985625.1 Bacteroidales bacterium
GGAATTGGTGTTGCTGTTAATGTTAATGTATCTACATTTACTTTTATTTCGCGTAGTTTTTCTTTTATTGCCACTCCGAATTTTTGTTCTTCGTCGATTATTAATAATCCTAAATCGTTAAAAATTATATCTTTACCTATTAAGCGATGTGTTCCTATTAAAATATTTATGTTTCCTTTTTTTAGTTCGTCTTTTATAATTGTTTGTTGTTTTGCCGATTTTAAACGGCTTATATACTCTATTTTTACAGGATAATCTTTTAATCTGTCGCTAAATGTTTTAAAATGTTGCAATGCCAATATTGTTGTAGGAACAAGAATAGCAACTTGTTTTCCGTCGAGAACAGCTTTAAAGGCTGCACGAATAGCTATCTCGGTTTTTCCGAAACCAACATCGCCACAAATTAATCTATCCATTGGTGTTTCGTTTTCCATATCTTGTTTAACGGCTTTGGTGGCTTTTTGTTGGTCGGGAGTGTCTTCGTATATAAACGATGCTTCGAGTTCTTTATTCATAAACGAATCGGGCGAAAATGCAAATCCTTTTTGTTGTTTTCGTTGTGCATAAAGTTTTATTAAATCAATTGCTATTTCTTTTATTTTTGATTTTGTGCGTTTTTTAAGATTTTGCCATGCTTTTGTTCCAAGTTTGTAAATTTTTGGCGGTTCGCCTTCGCCACTTTTGTATTTTGAAATTTTGTGTAACGAGTGTATGTTTACGTA
This sequence comes from Bacteroidales bacterium, assembly GCA_026985625.1. Classification (GTDB taxonomy): domain Bacteria; phylum Bacteroidota; class Bacteroidia; order Bacteroidales; family JAFGXI01; genus JALSQC01. The sequence continues at coordinate 723 of JALSQC010000180.1, forward strand.
TAAAATATCGTTATCGCGATATACAAGCCGTATTGATTCTTGTTCGACACCATTATTATTTATTTTTTCGAGACCTCCGAAAATACCTATTCCGTGGTCTTGATGCACAACATAATCTCCCGGGTTAAGTTCGTTTAGCTCTTTAAGTGTTATAGCACCTTTTTTTGTAAAATTTGTTTTTATTTTATATTTAAAATAACGTTCAAAAATTTGATGGTCGGTATAAATTGCTATTTGTAAATCGTTATCGATAAATCCTTTATAAATTCCGGTGTTTACAGGAATAAATTTTATTTTGGCTTGTTTGTCGTCAAAAATAGATTTTAGGCGGTTAAGTTGTATTTGATTGTCGGAAAAAATATAAGTTTTATATTGTTTTGCTTGTAAATCGGATATGTTTTTAATTAAAAAATCAAAGTTTTTATTAAATGCCGGTTGTGGTATTGTATTAAATTTTATAATATTTTGTGTATTAAAATAGTTTTGGTTGCCATATTCGATTGTATTAAAATCTGATATTTGTTTTTTTATAATATCTAAATTGGTTATTATATTGTTATTTAAGTTATTGTTTTGTTTTATTGTTTCGTTGTTTTGTTCTAAATATTTTTGTATAGCTGAATATATAAAATCAAAATCTTGAGCAACAATTATTGTGTTTTTATCGATATAATCAAAAATAGATATATGTTTTTTGTCGGTTAGTTGGGTATTGTCAAAGGTTATTGTAACCGAATTAAGTTTTTTATCGGACAGTTGGGTATCTATATCAAAATTGCGTATGCTTTCTATTTTATCGTCAAAAAAATCTATTCTGTAAGGTTTTTTTCCCGAATATGAGAAAATATCAATTATGCTTCCTCTTATTGAGAATTGTCCGGGTTCGTAAACAAAATCAACAAGATTAAAATTATTGTCTATAAGTTTGTTGTATATTTCGTCGAATTTATATGTGTTGTTTATTTTTAATTTTATTGTATTTTTTTCGAGTTGAGCTTTTATTAAGACTTTTTCGATTATTGATTCGGGATATGTAATTGTAATTTGTTTTCGTTTTGTGTTTAAGTTTGTTAGTGTTTCGGTTCGTAAAATAAGATTTGATTTGTTTTTTTGGTTGTTATCTATATTTCTTTTAAAAGACGATGGAAAAAAATTATTATATTTTTTGTCGGTAATTTTTATTAAATCGTTATAAAAATATGCTGCTTCTTCTTTATCATTTAATATGCAAAATAAATTTTTTTGTGATTTTTCGAAAACCGACGATAAAATAAATGTTATTGCAGAACCTGTAATTCCTTTTAATGCAATTTTTTTATTATTGTTTAATTGTAATAATATGTTTTTAATTGCAGGTGAATTATTATAAATTGTTTTAATGTTTATCATTTAATAAGGTTGGTATCTAATTTTATAATAACTTTTGTTCCTTTTGATTTTCCTTTTGAGTCTAATAAATCGACATATTTTATTTTAATTTTTAAGTTAAAAATTTCGTTAAATAAAGTTGCACGGTCTTTATTTATTTTTGTGCTTAAAGAATTTTTAATTTTTTGTTTGTCAATTTCTGTAGCTTTTTCGCGTCCTATACCATTATCTATAATTTCAATAATTATAAAATTATGTTTTATGTTTATGTTTATTATTATTTTTCCTTTATGTTCTATAGGCATATTCATAAGTCCGTGCCATATTGCATTTTCGACAAATGGTTGCAAAAGTAAAGGTGGTATTTTATAGGCATAAATATCAACATTTTTATCTATATTTATTTCATAATTAAATCTATTTTTAAAACGTATTTGTTCCAGTTCTAAATAAAGTATTAGTGCTTTTATTTCTTTGTCTATTGTAATAATGTGGCTTTGGGTATTGTTAAGAACCATTCGCATAAGTTGCGAAAATTTTATTAAATATTTATTTGAGTTTTTTTTGTCGTTTTGTAAAATATAATTTTGAATTGAATTTAATGAGTTAAAAATAAAGTGAGGGTTCATTTGTTTGTTTAATGCTTGATATTGATATGTTTCAAGTGTTTTTTTTATTTCTTGTTGTTGTTTTATTGTTTTTATACGTAATTTGTATAATAAATAAAATATTATTGTAATTATTATTATTATTAATATATAAAACCATATTTTTTTATAAAACGGTAAGTGCTTGTATTCGATAATATTATTACTTAAAAAATAAAGTTCTATGTTGTTTAATTTAATTTTTATTATAGGTTT
>JALSQC010000181.1 GCA_026985625.1 Bacteroidales bacterium
AGGAGGTTTTACAACAGGACGAAAAGAAATTATAGAAATGTTACGACAACGCTCTCGACCATATCTATTCTCAAATTCAATTCCGCCATCGGTTGCAAATGCAGGAATAAAAATGTTCGATATGGTTTCTACAACAACACACCTACAAGACAAACTGCACGATAATACAAATTATTTTATGGACAAAATGTTAAAAGCCGGATTCGATATAAAACCAACACAATCGGCAATTTGTGCAGTAATGCTTTACGATGCTAAATTATCGCAAGATTTTGCAACAAAACTACTCGACGAAGGAATTTATGTAATAGGATTTTATTATCCCGTTGTGCCTAAAGGTCAAGCACGAATAAGAGTGCAATTATCTGCAGCTCACGAAAAAGAACATCTCGACAAAGCAATTAACGCTTTTACTAAAATAGGTAAAGAATTAGGAGTTATTAAATAAAAAAATATGTTAAAAATTTATCATAACACCAGATGTAAAAAAAGTAGGGCAGGACTGCAATATCTGTTAGATAAAAATCTAAACCCCGAAATTGTTGAATATCTAAAAAACCCATTAAGTTTACAAGACTTAGAACGCATATTTATGAAACTAAATAAAAAACCTTTAGATATGATACGTAAGCAAGAAAAAGTCTATAAAGAAAAATTTAAAGGAAAAAATTTTAACGATCACGAGTGGTTAAAAATAATATTAGAATATCCTAAATTATTAAACAGACCAATTATCGAGACTAAAACAAAAGCAGTTTGGGGCGACCCACCCGAAAATATCGAACAAGTTTTATAATACAAAAAAAAGCTGCTCTAAAAAGGCAGCTTTTATTGTAAATAAAATTATATTAAGCTAAAATAGTTTTGTTTTCGCATTTTAATGTTCGTGCAGGATAACGTTCTAAAATTTGATAATCGTGAGTAGCCATAAGCACAGCACTATTTTTTTTGCTTATATTTAAAAGAATCTCTAATATTTTACCCGAAGTCTCAGGATCTAAATTTCCGGTTGGCTCATCGGCCAAAATTAATTTAGGTTTGTTTAAAATAGCACGGGCAATAACAATGCGTTGTTTCTCGCCTCCCGATAAAGAATTAGGCATTTTTAAAATTTTATCTTCTAAACCTACTAACTCTAAAACCTCGTGAATACGCTCCATGATATCTTTTTTATTTCGCCATCCGGTAGCCTTTAACACAAATTCAAGATTATCTTTAACCGTTCTATCGGTTAAAAGTTGAAAATCTTGAAAAACTATACCTAATTTTCGACGTAGATACGGTATTTGTTTACGTTTTATTTTGTTTAAATTATATCCTACAATATTAATTTCGCCCTCTTTTACAGGCAATTCGGCATTTAATGTTTTAATTAAACTCGATTTTCCACTACCTACTTTGCCAATTAAATAAACAAAATCGTTTTCGCTTATCTCTAAATTTACATTTTTTAAAATTAAATCATCTTCTTGAAAAATAGAGGCATCTTTTATAGATAAAATTAAACTTTTATTTTCTTCCATATTAGTCAATCTTAATTATTTTACCAAAAGGATATTTTTTTATTATATCCTTTATTTTTTGCTTATTATCGATATCTAATGTATCGATATATTCGTTAATTTTATTTAAAGTTATATGATTAATAAGTGCAAAATTATTATCTCTTACTTGCACATAATCGGGTATCTTTGTTGTTCCTTTTGTTTTTAACAAATACATTAATAGTTTTTTTACAAAATTAATAAAATATAATTTATATATTTATCATAAACAATAAAATTACCTAAAAAATAAGATATCTTATATTATTTCGTTATAAGAAATAAACATTAGATTGTTAATTAAAATAAAGCATAGCAAAAAAAATAAAAATTTTAAATATTATTTTTACATAATGGATTATAATATCATAATAGTTAGCGAAATAAAAATTTTAAAATGAGATATATAAAAATATTTTTTAGTTTTATTATAATTGTTGTAAGCTTGTCGGTAAAATCGCAACAAACAAATGCATACCATAATATAAACTCGCTTTACAACGATGCTTACGATTTATTTAAAAAAGAAAAATACGGAGCAGCCGAGGTAAAATTTAAAGAAGTATTAAATTACAAAGGTAGCGAGATAATCAATTTAAAAACAAACTCTGAATATTTTATAGCAGTTTGTTCAAAAGAATTATTTAATAACGATGCCGAATATTTGCTCGATAATTTTATAAAAAAACACCCCGAAAGCTCACATCTTAAAGACGCCTATTTTCAGATGGGAATTTTTCAATATCGAAACAAAAAATATCTTAAAACAATAAAATGGCTACAAAAAGTTAATACATACGATTTAGATAACGACGAACTTGCCGAATATTATTTTAAATTAGGTTACAGTTATTTTATGCAAAAAGATTACAAATCAGCAACCGATAATTTTTTTGAGATAAAAAGCATAGACAACAAATACAAAATACCGGCACTTTATTATTACTCACACATACAATATAAAAACAAAAATTACGAAACAGCACTAAAAGGTTTTCAAGAATTATCAACCAACGTTTTGTTTGCTCCAATAGTTCCCTATTATATATCGCAAATATATTTTTTACAAAAAAAATACGACAAAGTAATAGAATATGCCCCACCTTTATTAGACTCGGCGTCAACACGCAGAGCTGCCGAAATAGCACGTATAATAGGCGAGTCGTATTATAAAACCGAAAGATATAAAGATGCTATACCATTTTTAGAAAAATATCATAAAAAAGTAAAAAACATAGATCGTAACGATATATACGAGCTGGGATACGCATATTTTAGAAACAGAGATTACAATAAAGCAATAGACTATTTTATAAAATCAACAACAAAAGACGACTCGTTGTCGCAAAATGCATATTACCATATAGGATATTGTTACGCAAAAAACAAAAAGCTT
>JALSQC010000182.1 GCA_026985625.1 Bacteroidales bacterium
TATTGCACCGGTATTAGTATTTTGTATAAAACAGGTATTATTATTTACGGCTAATTCTCGGTCTGATAAATCAAGAGAGTTGCTTATATTAAAGTCAATATTTGCCGATTTAATTCCAGTTCCTTGCAAGTAAAGATTGTAAAATGTTGTTACGCTTGTCCCTGTTATATCTTGGTTGCCTCCTGTAAGACTAACATTTCCTGTGCAGGTATATATTGAGTTATTAATCCAATTACCCGAAATAAAAAAGTTTCCTGCTCCTTGTATTGTTCCGTCGTTTTGTATGTATTCTTTAACATAAATATTTGCATTTGCATTATTTAGTTTACCGGCATTACTAACAATTAAATTTGTATTTATTTGAATATTTCCGCCAAAGTAATTTGTATTACTATTTATATATACTTGTGCGGTTGTTAATTTGTTAATCGATAATAAAAATATTATTAACAGTAACCACCGTGCAAAAAAAGTATATTTGTTAATACTTTTCATAGTCTTATTTTTTTATTCGGTTATTGTTTATATTTTTAATATCTATTTTTAAGTCTGATGTTTTTATTAAACTTTTTTTATCGTTAAGTGTTTTTAAATTAGGTTTGTAAAGTATATTATCTTTTTTTGTTTTTCCGTAAAGTTTAGGATGCACATATTTTCCTTTGTATCGTCCTGTTTTTAGTGGTTCTACGGTTCTAACATTTGGATTTGCTTGTAAATATTTATCGTTACGTTCGGCATACACAACCCAATCTATTTCTTGATTAGGATTTCCTCCTGCAATGATGAATTTTCGGTTTTTAATTTTTTGTTTTATAAATATATTTGGAGCCGAACTACCTACGGGAGTTAAGGTATATGAAAAGTTTCTGTTAATTTTTTCGAAATAATCGGGAAGTGTAACTGTAGCCTCGCCGTTATTGTTTAGTATTATTGTGCCACGATAAATATTTAGAACTTCGGGAGATTCGGCACAAAAATGAACTAAAAATTTATTATCGGGGTCGTTTGGATTATCTATTCTAAAAGATTTTGTTCCTCCTGCCGAAAAGTTACCGCCAACATCTAATTGATTATATATCCCTCCATCGTCATAAGAATATAATCCGTAAGATAGAGCTGTGTTTGTGCTTTGTCCGGCAACACCTGTTACTCCAATTCCTGCAACTCCTGTACCGGGGTCGGTTGTAGCAGAGTTTGAGCCCCATACTCCGTATCCGCTTATATTTGAGCTTTCGCCAACAACGCCGTTTACTCCTTGTCCCCAAACACCGTGTCCTCCGTTTGTTCTTGTGTTAAGTCCCATTACTGCTGCAGGTCCGTAAGTTGTTTGTCCCCAAACTCCGTAGTTTCCGTCACCTATAACTGCAACTCCGTTACCTGAGCCTGTAGAGTTATTGTTTAATCCATATACTCCGCCACCGCCTGCATTGTTTGTTTCGCCAACAACACCGTTTACTCCTTGTCCGTAAACACCGTGTCCTCCGTTTGTTCTGTTATTTACTCCCATTACTCCGGCAACTCCTGTTGACGATGAGTTGTATATGCTACCGTAAACTCCAACTCCTTGAGATGTTCCGTCGTAATATCCGGCAACAGCCGATGTGTATTGGTTAGTGCTATTTGTAGATGCCTCAATGGTATTGTATGGGTTTGATGAGTTGGTGTTTTCTCCGTAAATTGAGCCTCCAAAAGCTGAGTTTTGTGTCGATATAGATGATGTAGGTGTCGAGCTGGTTCCTGTTGTTGAGTTAACTTGTAATCCTACAGTTCCGTTTGTTGTGTTTGATAGTGTTAATTCAACAGCTCCATAGTCGGTTGCTATTGTTCTTCCTGTTCCATTTCCTCCGCAGTTATATGCTTCGTTTAGGGTATTGCAACTTGTTGATGAACCTGCACCAATTTGAACCCATTGTGTTCCGTCCCAAAACCAGAATTGTTGTAGTGTGCTGTCGAAAACAAGTAAACCTGTTTGATTTGTATTTAATACCATAGCTGTTCGTTGTGCCGTTGTTAGACGAGGAATTAAAATTCCTTTGCTTGATGATACAATATCTAATGCTGCATTGGTGTCAGGAGTGGTTGTTCCTATACCTACATTGTTTTGAGCAAAAGAAATTAATGTGTAGATAATTGCTAATAAGGTAAATAAAGATTTTTTCATAATATGTTGTTTTTAATTTTTAGGTTTAAAGATAGTAATTTTTATTTGGTTTTCAAATTTTTATATTTTAATGCAAGATATCCTAATAAATTAGATATATTTTTTATTGCATATTCGGTTTCGGAATTTAATATTTTTCGTTTTAGTTTTAAAAGTAAAATTGCATATAAAGCATTTAATGATATTAATATTTCGTTATTGTCAGATGTTTTTGATTTTTCTTTAAACTCTTTAATTGGGTTTAAAGCCCAAGAGTAAATTTCGTTATATTTAATATCTGATTTTTTTAAAGAATTATGTAAATCGTTAAGTTCGTTAATTAAATTCTCGATAAACGAACAGTGTCCTGAATTTTCTTTATTATTATCTTTTAAATCGTTTATAATTGATTTATACCATTCTGTAATTTCTTGTTTTTTTAAATCGTTTACTTTGTAATTATTAATAACTAATGTTTTTATCTTGTTAATATCAAATTTGTTAGCTCTTATAATATCTTCTATCTGCCATATATATAAAATATATTCGATAATGTTTTCTTGTTTTTTTTGTTCTGCAAGTATCATTTTAATTATTTAAAAATTTATTAATATTTCTACGATCTTTTTTTGTAGGACGTCCTAATCCTTTTTTGCGATTTTCGGTTTTATAAATATTAGATATTACAAACTCTGATTCGGGGGTTAAGTTTATATAATTTTGTTTTGCAATTTCAGATGATACACGTTTGTCTATTAGTCCAGTAACTTTATATTTATAATTTATATGATTTTTATATACATTAATAACATCATTTATGTTTATAATTTTTGATGGTTTTGAATGTGTGTCGTTAACTTTAATTTTACCTTTTTTGCAATACTCGGCAGCTATACTACGAGTTTTAAAAATTCTAACAGCCCATAAATATTTATCTAATCTAACTTCTTTTTTTTTAACCATAAAAAATAATGAGTTTTTATAAAAAAAATAATTAACACAAAGTTAATAAAATTAAAAATATTTATAATGTATTTTTTTGTATTACACTTAAAAAATGTAACTTTGAAAGGTATAAACATAAAAACATAAATAATTAATATATAAAAAATATAAATTGATATGGCTTATAAATTAAATCTTATTTTATTATTAATAGTATTTTTATTTTCGAATAATGTTATTTTAGCACAAGAAGATGACGATTTTTTTGAAGATTCAAAAGTCGATACATCTAAATATCATCAAAAAATTGATGTAGAAGATTTTGACTCTGAGCTATTAGAAAAATTAATAATTAATAAAATAAATAAATATCGTATAAAAAATGAATTAGATAGTATAGTAAAAGATATTACTTTAACAAATGCTGCCGAAGACCAATCGGAATTTATGGCAAGAATGGAGCTTGTAACAAAAAAAGGAAGAGGTAAAAAGAAAACTACTGGTAAACGATTAATTTATTATGGAGGTTCAAATTACGGCGAAGAACTTGTTGCTAAAATGTCGCCAAAAAAAGGTAAAATAGTATTTACTTATGATGAACTGGCTGAGAATTTTGCTTTTAAATTTATAAAAAGTAAAAAAACGGCACAAATAGTTTATAACCCTTTATTTATATTTATAGGTGTAGGTTGCACTTTAGACGAGTATAAAAAGAAAGTATATACATCTATAGTTTTTGGAAACTATAACTCGTTTAATAATGGAGCAAATCGTCGTAAAGAGATGAATGTGCCGTATAGTAAAAGAAAATACGGACTTAAACATTACGATGCAAAAGTATGTAAAAATTGTAAAAAATTTAAAAATATCGAAGATTTACAAAAAGGATTATATGTTAAAGACGATGCAATTTATTTTAAATCGGATAATTTAAGAGCTATTAAAAAATTATTACGAAAACCAAAAGACGGTTTGGCTGTTGATGTTATACAACGCGAACAATATACTTGCACGGGAGATAACATTATAGATAATAATTTGGTTAATAAAGGAATAATGACAAAAAGAGTTTGGCGAAAAAAACTACTTAAAAAAAATATGATTACCGATAAAAAAGAACGTAAAAAGAAAATTGACGTTAAACTTGCAAAAATGCCAAAAGGAATAGATGGCGATTATGAACTGAATTTAATAATTATACAAAATAAACACGTATGTATGGATATACCGCAATCGTATATCGACGATGGAGGTGTTGAATATAATAGCCAGATAGATTTACTTGCCGATACAGTAACAATAAACTCGAAATTTGTTTATAAACCGGTTGCCGAAACATCAAAACTCGATTTTAAAATTCCTTTTGAGCGAAACAAATCTACATATAATAAAGACGATATACAACCTGTTCTTAAAAGTTTAAAAGAACCCGATTTTATCATAAAAAATATGACAATTACAGCATACTCGTCAATAGAAGGAAACGAATCGACAAACAAATCTTTACAAAAACAACGGGCTAAAAGTATTGTAGATGCACTTAAATCGTTGCAAAATACAAATCTTAAATATAAAATAATTACCGATGATAATTGGGCGGATTTTAAAACCGATGTTGCATCAACCGAGTATAGTAACTTGGCATCGATGAGTAAAAAACAAGCCCAAGATTATATTCGAAAAAATAAATTAAGTCAAGAATTAGAACCTATACTTAAAAACGAAAGATATGCACATATCGAAGCCGATATAGTTTATGATATCGATGGCGATAAAGAACAAGCATTTGTTGTTAGCAGGTTTAATAAAGCTGTTAAAGAGGGCGATTTGCCAAAAGCATTATCAATACAAAAGTATATACTAAAAAAAATAATATCAGAAGATTATGATATTAATGCCGTTAAAAATCAAGAGATACCCGAAACCGCAGCTTGTGCAGGATTAATGATGAATAAAATATGGATGCAAAAATATATAGAGGAAGAAGATCTCGAAAGCGGTAATTATTGCAACGAGATTAATAAATTACATAAATTAGTGCCATCTAACGATTACATTAGTTTTAATAATGTTTATTGCCACGTTGCAAATAATCCTTGTAATAAAGAAGATGCTATAAAAAATCAACAAAAAGAAATTGACGATTTATACCAAACATCGTTAAGTAAAGAAACTGTTGATTTGCTTAATATGGAGTTTCAATTTAAAGTTATAGAGGCTGTTGATACAAGCGATAAACCATCGGATATTTTAACACAAAGTTTGCAAAAAGTTAAAGATATTGTAAACATAAAAGAGAGTAATTGGCAAAACTCTTTAAAATTGGCATATATATTTATGAAACATCACGATTACGACTTTGCTACAAAACTTTTAGACCCCTTTGTGTATAAAGACAAAGTTTTTGAGGAACTTATTTTTACTTACATATCGCTTTGCAGTAAATCGCAAGCACGAATGTATTCTAACCGTTTTGCTTTTGCATTAAAAAAAGCTCACGAGATTAACCCTACAAGATTTTGCGAGTTGTTTGCCGGTAAAAAATTGCCTATGCAAGTAATCGAAAATAAATTAGTTAAAAAAGAATATTGTAATTATTGTAATAAATAATTGTAATTTGTTTGATATCAACATAATATAAATATATACAGATGAAATATTTAATAATTTTTTTGATTTTTATAAGCTCAAATGTTTTTTCGCAAAAGAACAATAATAATAATCAAATGGCAAGTAATAATATCGATAAATACTTTAATACTCAATTAACGGAGGTTGAACGTCAGAATTATTATTCGCAAATTCATGATTACTCGCAAGAGTTGCATAAAAATCCAAGCCCCGAGACTTATGTAAATAGGGGAGTAGCATACGCAAAATTAGGACTTTATCCCGATGCAATATCCGATTATAACAGGGCTTTACGCATAGATAGTTTATTTTCGTATGCCTATTATAACAGGGGATTGGCGCGTGCAAGGTTTCGTTATACAAAACGTTCGTGTATGGATATTAAAAAAGCATACGAGCTTGGAATAACACAATCGAAACAAGTTTATAACGAAAATTGCGGACTTTTTAAAAGAGAGCTGGGAGAACTTAAATAATATTATAAGTTTTATGTATTTAGTTTATAAAAATCTTTTTCGATTTGTTTTATAACATTTATTTTACCTGCATCTTGCCAATAATATTTTTTATTCTCGAAAGCTAATATTTTGTGTTTTTCAGCAATCTTAAGATACTCCGGAATTATCGAAAATTTTCCGTATTTTTTTAAGTAATTAAATATCTTGGGCGATATTATATGAATACCGTTAAAAGCAAATTCTTTATAAAAAGATTTTTCTGTATAAATAATTTTTTCGTTTGTTTTTTTGTTTATCCAACCCGATAATTGATTATTTTTATCAAAAAGTAAATATCTCGATGTTTTGCGATTTTGAACAAATAAACTTGCTATTGCCTGCGATTTTAAATGAAAATTGTAAAATTCTTGCAAATCTATATTGCTAATTATATCAACATTATGAATTAGAATATGATTCTGTAAATCGAAAAATCTTTTTGCATTAACAATTCCTCCTCCGGTATCAAGAATTTCTGTTTCGTTAGATATAACGATATCGGCATTAAAATTTGATTTATTTACAAAATCCTCAATTTTATTGGCAAAATGATGCGTGTTTATTACTATTTTATTAATTCCGTAGTTTATTAATTTTTTTATTAAAATCTCTAACATAGGGATATTATTAATTTTAACCAAAGCTTTGGGAATATTGTTTGTTAATGGCTTTAGTCGTGTTCCGAAACCTGCGGCAAGAATAAATGCTTGTTTAAGTTTTTTGTTTTCCAATGTTAGAATTTTGGGTTAATTTTTTCTTGTTCGATATGATTAATATCTATATTTAAATCGAAATTATTTGATAAATATTTTTTTAATTTTTCGGCAGAATATACTGAACGATGTTGCCCACCTGTGCAACCAAAGTTTACCATAAGATTTTTAAAGTTTCGTTTTTGATATTTTTTTACCGATTGCGATACTAAATTAAAAACCGAGTTAAGAAATTCTTTCATATCAGGTTCGTTATCTAAGAAATTAATTACAGGTTTATCTTTTCCTGTTAGTTTTTTGTATTCGTCGTATCGTCCGGGGTTGTGTATTGCTCTGCAGTCGAAAACAAATCCTCCGCCGTTTCCTGATAAATCTTTTGGAATACCTTTTTTATACGAAAAACTTGTTATTTTTACGGTTAGTTTATTGTTATTAAAGTTTTTTAAATTAAATTTTTGTAACTCTACAGAGTTTGTCAGTTTTGTTAATGCGTTTAATAGTTCGGGTATGTCGAGTTTTTTGTCGAGTTTAGGTAAAATGTATTTAAGATTTTCTATAGCCGGTGATATGCTTGTTAAGAAATGTGTTTTTTGCTCGAAATATCCTCTGTAACCATAAGCTCCCATTGCTTGTAAAATGCGTATAAGAACATATCCGGTGTATTTATTTAAAAATTCTTGTTCGTTAATTGTTGTATATTTTTTTACTTCTGTTATGTATAGTTTTAAAAGTTCTTCGCGTATATTGTTTGGTATTTTTGCTTTTGCATCAAAAAGTAACGATGCAATGTCGTATTGTAATGCTCCTTTACGTCCTCCTTGATAATCGATAAAATATGGTTCGTTATTTTTAATTAAAATGTTTCGCGATTGAAAATCTCTAAATAAAAAAAAGTTTGTATTTGTATCGAGTAAATAATTAATAAAACTATTAAAATCGTTTTCGAGTTCTTGTTCGTCAAAATCGATATGTGCAAGTTTTAAGAAATAGTATTTAAAATAGTTTAAATCCCATAGTATCGATTGTTTATCGAAATGCTTACGAGGATAACAGTATTTGTAGTTTATGTTTTTGTCGGCTAATATTTGTATTTTGGGTAGTTCTTTAATTATTTTTTTATATAATGATAAAACTTTATCTGAGAATATATTGTTGTTATTTTCTTTTTCGATTATCGAAAAAAGAGTATCGTCTCCTAAATCTTCGATTATATAAGTATTATTTTCTATATCGGAGTTAATTATTTTGGGGACTTTAATTTCTGTTTTTTCTAACGATTTCGAAAATTCTATAAAAGCTTGGTTTTCTTTAAAGTTGTTATTAAAAACTATTAAAGCTTTTTTATTTTTTGATTTTACTCTGTAATATTCTCTATGCGACCCCGATTGTGGTAATTTTTGAGTAAATGTCGGTTTTTCGTTAAAGTATTTAAAAAAATATGAGTTTATTTCTTTTATGTTCAATTTTAAATTAATTTAGTTAACAATTAGTTTTGTTGTTTTGTTTATTTTATTGTTTTTTACATTAATTAGGTAAATACCTTTTTTTAATTTATTTACAGGTATTGTAATTAATCTTGATTTATTTGTTTTTTGTGTATAAATATTTTTGCCTAATAAGTCTGTAATTGTAATATTTACATTGTTTATATTGTTACTTAATTTAATATTAATGTAATCTTTTGTTGGATTTGGATATATAATTATATCATTTTTGTAATTGTTGTTTAGCGATGTTGCTATAACATTAATATTATATGATATTGTGTCGGAATTACATTGGTTATATGCTATTAATGTAACAGTATAATATCCTGAGTTTGCGTAGTTGTGTGTAGGATTAGTATCGGTAGATGTTGTTCCGTCGCCAAAATCCCAATAATAGCTATCGGCAAAGTTCGATGTGTTGGTAAAAGTAACTAATCCTGTTGTATCGGTATTATAAGAAAAGTCGGCAATGGCAGTATAGGTATTTATGTTGATGTAAACAGGTGTGCGTTGCGATTTTACGTAATCTTCTTGAACTTTCCAATTATAAAAGTAATAATAGTAAGAGTATTGCGAGCTTGCCGTTGTTTTTAAAATACTTATTACATCGTTTAATTCATAAGGAAATGTTGTATTTGAGTTATTACGGTATAAATCCATGTCCGATGATAAAAGTTTTAAGGTAAGTTGCATTCCAACAGGAATAACTAAATTAGTTTTTACGGTGCTTACCCCTGTTTGTGTAACTTGTATTGTATCGGTTTGTAAAATATTGTTTATACTGTCGAGTAAACCTACAACAATATTTCCTGTTGCTGTTGCATTTATTGTAAAACTTATTAGGTTTACTTGTTTTGTGCAATTAAATACTAATCCGTATTGCGAGTTGTCGAAACTTCCGTTTGACGACCAGTTTGTGCTACCTACATACATTGCATCAGGTTTAACTATATTTTCGACATAATACGTTGTGTCGTTTGTTAAATATGGGGTTATAAAAGTGCTTCCTGTAGATATAGGATTTATTGCCGATGGCGAGTTATACCAAACAATAGAGTCGCCAATGGCTGTTAAAGTATCTACTCCTGCACCGCACAATGTTGAGTTTTGTGTAATTGCGGTATCCTCGCTAAGAGGATATAGCTGAACGTTTAATGTTGTAGTGTTGTTATTTGATACGCTTACATTTGTAATTGTTTTTGGTTTGTAGCCTGTTGCGTAAAAAGTAACATCGTATGTTCCTGTGGCTACAGGTCTGTAATAGTCTCCGTAAGGAAGTTCGCTGTATGTCCACGAGTGTAGTTTTTCGTGCGATTCTATAATTACACCTGCTTTTAGTCCTTGTCCTGTAATAGAGTCGGTAACAATACCGTTAATTCCGTAATGCACTTGTTTTATATAATTTATAAACGAACGGTATAAATAATTCCAATAATTTGGTAAATCGGCTGCGGGAGGTGTTTTTGTCGATGATAGTTCTAAAGTAAATTCTTTACAGTTTTTATAAAAGTTCATATAATCTTGTCGTCCTCCTGATATCGAATACCAAGCATAACCGTTAGTAATTCCGTTGTTTAAATCGTCGAAATATCCCGATGGTCCGTAAATGTGAACTGTGTCGGCAAATTCTCTGCTTACGTGTATCCAAAAATTGTTATCAGCGGGTAGTCCCGAGTATGTGTCCCAAGGGTAATTAACAACTTCGCTACCACCATGCAGGTTTGCCGATAAAACAAAATGTAAAGAGTCAACAAGTCCCATGTAAATTATGTTTTCGGGTTGCCATACGTTTCCGTCGGGGTGTAATCCGTTATCGGGATCGGGGTAGTTACGGTTTAAGTCTACATTGTTTGCATTGCGACGTATTGCTCCGCTAACAGTATTGTCGCCACCGTGATATGTTCCGTCGGGATTCTCAAGAGGCGAAATCCAAATTTCGGTTGTATTTAATAGGTCGGTAATTTCGGGATTTGTTCCGTAGTTTGTTAAAAAGTAATTTATTAGTCGCAACATTAAAACATAACCGGTTGTTTCGTCGCCATGCATTGTCGATAGATATAAGAATCGTGGTTCGGCTTCTTTGGTATTAACATTATCGCTAATTTTTGCAATCATAATATTACGTCCTTGAACTGTTTGTCCTAAATTGTAAACTTTACATAACGATGGGTAGTTTGTTTCAAAGTCTTGCATCATTTGAATATATTCGCTATATGTTGGGTATGCGTCCCAAGCGTATGTAGATTTTTGCGATCTGTCATACATTTTTCGATATGGTATAACGTTTAATTTTTTTGGTAAATCAAAATCTTTGTTTAGACTTAAAAAGTAATTAAACTCGGTTTTGTTAGCATTTGCTGTAACTATATTTGTTTCGGGGTTAAATTTGTCTATATTTAATTTTTTAGATAAAGCGATTAGTTCAGTTTTGTTATTAATTTTAAATGTAAAATACACTTCGCCTTTTTGTGATATATATTGTTTTGCTTTATCGGTTTTTGATATTTTTGTTTGGGCAAATAAATTTATTGATAATGTAATAATAAATGTAATAAGTAGTAATTTTTTCATAATCTTTATATTATAAGTTTATACAAATTTAGTAAAAAAATATAATAAATTAAGGTTTCCATTCTATTTCGTTAACATTAAAATCTTTAGATAGTTTTCTTGCTAATGTAAATAAGTAATCTGATAAACGATTTAGATATTTTATAACTAATTTATTTTCTTTGTTATTATTGTTTATTGATATAACATTACGTTCTGCTCTTCGGCATATTGTTCGTGATATGTGACAAGCTGATATAACAGGGTGTCCTCCGGGTAGAATAAAAGATGTAATATCGGGTAGATTGTTATTTATTTTATCTATTTGTTGTTCTAAAAATGATATATCTTTTTCGGTAATTTGAGGAAGTTTTGATATGTCGAATTTATCGTCAACTGCTAATAGCGATGAGCAGTTCATAATTTTATTTTGTATTGTAATAATTGTTTCTTTTGTTTCGTTGTCTATTGCATTGTCGCGTATTGAGCCAATAAAAGAGTTTAGTTCGTCGAGAGTTCCGTATGCTTCAATTTTGTTGTCGTTTTTTTGAACACGACTTCCTCCTATAAGTGATGTTGTTCCGCTATCTCCAGTTTTGGTATATATTTTCATTTATTTTAATTCTTAATTTTTAATTCTTAAT
>JALSQC010000183.1 GCA_026985625.1 Bacteroidales bacterium
TGCAAAGTAAACCCTATCGAGTTTATTAACCCTGTAACCAAGATATTCGAAAATTCGTCTTACAATACGGTTTTTTCCAGAGTGTAGCTCTATTCCTACTATTTTTTTATCATCTTGTTTAACGTATGCTATTTCGTCGGCTTTTATAATTCCATCGTCGAGTTCAATACCATTTAATATTTTTGTCATATCGGCACGGGTAACATTTTTATTTAATGTTACTTCGTAAATTTTTCGATGTTTATATTTTGGATGAGTAAGCTTTTTTGTTAAATCGCCGTCGTTTGTAAGCAACAAAACTCCTGTTGTATATCTGTCTAATCTGCCCACCGGATAAATTCGTTCGCGACAGCAATCTTTAACCAAATCGGTAATTTTTTTCTTTGCATGAGGGTCGTCAAGAGTTGTTATGTAATCTTTTGGTTTGTTTAATAAAACGTAAACATTATTTTGTATGTTTATTTTTTGTCCGTTAAAAGTAACTTTATCGGTTGGTAATATCTTTGAACCCAGCTCATTAACTACCTTACCGTTAACTTTAATAACTCCGGCTTTAATATAATTATCAGCCTCGCGACGCGAACAAATACCTGCCGAAGCAATATAGCGGTTTAATCTTATAGTTTTATCGGTTTTAGTTTTATTATGCTCTTTTTTTTCTTTATATTTTTTTTTATAATCTTTATTTTCATTTTTTTTTAATACCGATTTTTTATCTTTATAATCTTTTTTAGAAAATTTATTTCTATTTGAGTTGTTCTTTTTATCCATAACAATATCTTTGCAATAATTTTTTACAAAGATAGTTTTTATAACTAAACAAAAATACAAAATGACATTAATAAAATCAATTTCGGGAATACGTGGCACAATAGGTGGAAAATTAGGCGAGGGCTTAAATCCTATTGACATTGCAAGATTTACATCGGCTTATGCTATTTTTATACAAAAACACTACAATATAACCAATAAACCTACAATAGTTGTTGGTCGCGATGCCAGAATATCGGGCAATATGGTAATGAATATTGTTTGTTCTACATTAAACTCTATGGGTTGCGATGTTATTAATATTAACTACGCAACAACTCCAACAACCGAAATTGCTGTTACAGAGTTTAAAGCCGACGGTGGTATAATTATTACCGCAAGTCATAATCCAAAACAATGGAATGCTCTTAAATTACTTAATAACAAAGGAGAATTTCTTGATGCCGAACAAGGCGAAAAAATTATAAAATTAGCCGATAAAGACGATTTTACTTTTGTTGATATCGATAATATAGGCAAAACAACATATCGTAACGATGCTTTGGATATACATATAAAAAAAATAATTGATTTAGATTTGGTTGATGTCGATTTAATATCAAAAGCTGATTTTTCGGTTGCCATTGATTGTGTAAATTCGGTTGGAGGCATTGCAATACCGGCTTTATTAGATGCTTTGGGAGTTAAAAATTATTATGAACTTTATTGTGATGTAACGGGTAATTTCCCTCATAATCCTGAACCTTTACCTGAGAATTTAATGGAGATATCGGCGTTAATGGAACAAGAAGATATTGATGTGGGTTTTGTTGTCGACCCTGATGTTGACAGGCTTGCTATTGTAAAAAACGGAGGCGAAATGTTTGGCGAAGAATATACTTTAGTTGCAATTGCCGATTATATTCTACAAAATAAAAAAGGAAATACAGTTTCAAATCTTTCGTCGACACGTGCATTAAGCGATATTACAAAAGAACACGGTGGCAATTATTATGCATCGGCTGTTGGCGAGGTTAACGTTGTTAAACTAATGAAAGAAACCAATGCCGTTATTGGAGGAGAAGGAAACGGTGGAGTTATTTATCCCGAAATACATTACGGGAGAGATGCTCTTGTAGGTATAGCTCTGTTTTTAACATATCTTGCCAAGACAAAAAAAACAACAAGCGAAATAAGAAATAAATTACCCGAATATTTTATATCGAAAAACAAAATACAACTTACTCCTTTTATTGATGTAGATAAAGTTTTGCATGTTATTGCCGAAAATTATAAATCGGAAAAAATTACAAGCATTGATGGCGTAAAAATAGATTTTGAACAAGGTTGGGTTCATTTGCGGAAATCGAATACCGAACCTATAATAAGAATTTATTCAGAGGCTAAAAACAAAAAATCGGCTAAAGAATTAGCCGATAAAATTATAGCAGAAATTAAACTGCTAATTTAATATAATATTTATTCGTTAGTAGTAGCTGCTGTTCTGGTTTTTGCTTCGCGGTCAAGAATAAATAATCCCGAACCTTTTCCTTCTATTAATTTTAATTGGTCTAGTATATCGGATACGGTTGCTTCTTCTTCTACTTGTTCCGATACAAACCATTGTAATAAATTAACTGTTGCATGGTCGTTTTCTTTATATGCAATATTTACCAAATTATTTATTGAGTCGGTAATTTTGCGTTCGTGGGCTAAAATATCCTCAAACACATTAATGACACCATTCCATTCTGTCTTAACAGAGTCTATTGCTTTTAAAACTACTTTGCCCGAACGGTTTATTACATAATCATAAAGTCTTAAAGCATGTTCTTGCTCCTCGATATATTGTTGTCGTGTCCAATGAGCAAAACCGTTTAAGTTTATCGACGATAAATATGCCGACATCGATAAATAAAGATATGCCGAATACATTTCTTTGTTAATTTGTTCGTTAAGAACTTTTTCTATATTTTTATTAATCATAGTTAATGTTTTTATATGTTATTTTTCAAAATTAAAAAAATCCCTTTAATAAAGGGATTTTTTAACTAAAAATTATGAAAAAATTACTCAACTGTTACAAGTTTTTCATCACTTTCCCATAAGCCGTGTTTTGTGCAAAAGGCTGTTGCTGTTAGTTTCATATTTTTTGTTGGAACAATGTAAAAATCTACTTCTACATTTTCGGGTTGGTTACCCATAGCTCCCTCAATAAAATTTGTTTGAGCTAACATTTTTTCGCCATTCCACAATTGAATCCAAGCAATATAGTGGTCAGTATCGTCCGGGTGTTTATACTCGTCACCCACTTTTACTTTTACTTTAAATTTTTCGCCTTTTTTGGCATTATCGTCGCAATATACAAATGCCGAGTGGCGATCTATATAATCTCTTTTTGCTTCTTTGTCAAGTGTTGAAATATCAACGTATTTATTAATTTTCATAATATATTTTTTTATTTTGTTTAACTAATTATTTTTTTATGGTATCAAAGGTTTACTATATTTCTTTTTTACCTAAGAATTCGGCAACACCTTCGTGAGTAGCTTTCATTGCTTCGTCTCCTTCTTTCCAGTTTGCAGGACAAACTTCGCCGTATTCTTCGAAATGATGTAGAGCATCAATCATACGCAATGCTTCGTCGATACTACGTCCTAAAGGCAAATCGTTAATTAACGAGTGACGAACTTTTCCTTCTTTATCGATTAAGAATAAACCTCTGTAAGCAACAGGTGCTCCGTTAAATACTGAGTTTCCTTCATCGTCGTAATCGTATTCGCCTGCAAGAACTCCGTAATTTTCGGCAATTGTTTTGCTTAAATCCGATACTATAGGATATTTAACTCCTTTAATACCTCCGTCTTTTAATTCTGTATTTAGCCAAGCCCAATGTGAGAATTCCGAGTCGATTGAACAACCTACTACAGCTACATTTCGTTTTTCAAATTCTTGAATCTTTTCTTGAAATGCCAATAATTCGGTTGGACATACAAAAGTAAAATCCAGTGGATAGAAAAAGAATATTACATCTTTTTTTCCTACGTATTGTTCTAATGAGAAGTTTTCTTGAAATTCTCCTCCATTTACTACTGCTGTTGCTTTAAAAGCCGGTGCTTTTTTTCCTATTAAATTTTCCATTTTAATTTATTTTTTATTTTTATTTAATTAATTACTATTACATTTTTTACAAATTCCCTTTATATATAAATGAGAATTGTTTATTTTAAAACCATTGAGGTTTAACGAATTTAAAAAATCAGATTTTAAATCTAAATCATAAAGAGTATTACATTTTTCGCATTTAAAATGACCATGAAATTTTGTATTATAATCATATCTTGACTCTGTATTATCTATGGTTATTTCGCTTATAATATTTTTTTCGACAAATAATTTTAATGTATTATAAACTGTTGCTTTTGATATAATTGCTAATTCTTTATTAATATTATTATAAATGATATCGGCTGTTGGGTGAGTCTTATTTCCTAATAAAAATTCATAAATTTTTATCCTTTGCAACGATGGTTGTATTTTGTTGTTAAGTAATATTTTTTTTATTTGTTCTGTTTTATTCATTATTATTTTAGATTAATTCTAAATTTTAATTCGATACAAATATATAATTATTCTAAATAACCTGCAAATTTTTTAACATTTTTTTTATATTTTTTATAATAAAATTTTTTAATATCTTAATAATAAGGATATTAACCGAAGAACAAGAATTAAAATATAATTTATTTATTTAATATTTTAAACTTACGTGTAATTTTTTCTCCGTTTTTGTCGAGTATTGTTAAAATATGTTCTCCTATTTCAGGTTTTACTGCTATATGATGAAAATATTTTGTTTTACAAATAAAATTACCATCTATAAACCAAAATAATTCGGCATTATTATTACGGTGCACAGCCTCAAAAATAACATCTCCTTTTTTACCGTCAATTTCTTTTGGTATATATATCTCGGTTAAATTTTTTGGATAAATAATATCTATTTTTTTAATATTTTCATCAAAAACACACATACAATCACTACGCACAGGTGGTAATGGTTTGTAATCGGAATGTCTTTTTTTATAATAATATTCAACGGTTGGAGGCAATACAAACCACGAAACAGTTTTTATATTAGATATTTTTTCGCATTTATCATTAACTCTAAAACCATTTTTATCTATATCTATTAATTTATGAAATTTACAAATATTTGTATTATTTGCGTTTTTAGGAATTAATATTTTTTCGGTTTCGTTGCATATACGCGAAGCTAAATATCCGCTTTTTTTACAAATATTTATTTCTTTCATATCATTTACGGGTTTTTTAAACCAATTGTAATTTTTAGGCAAAATATCAAATATATCAAATAAAATAGGAGCTGCTGCTTTTATTCCTGTTAAACCGGGACGTCCCTCTCCATTAGCATTACCGACCCATACTCCCACAATATATTTTGTGGTAATTCCTATTGCCCATGCATCTTTAAAACCAAAACTTGTTCCTGTTTTCCAAGCTATTTTTTGTGTACTCGAAAAGTATTCCCAATTTTTTTCTTCGTTAGGACGTTTTACATCGAGCATTGCCTCGAACATTAGATATATTGACGCCGGCGATAATAACTCAAAATTATCATTATTATCATATTTATTAAAATCACCCGAAAGTTGTAATGGAAAAATATCATTTTGTTTTGCTTGTCCCGTTTTATTATAATCGTTTAAAACCCTTGCCAACGACGCATACATACTTGTAATGTCGTAGAGTTTACCCTCGGCACCTCCAAGTATCAACGACAATCCGTAATAATCGGAACTTTTGTCGAGGGTTGTCATTCCCAATTTTTTTAAATTATTCATAAATTTTTCTATTCCAAACATTTTTAACATTCTAACAGCCGGAATATTTAGCGATCTTGCCAAAGCTTTATTAGCAGGAACTGCTCCCGAATAATCAAGATTAAAATTTTTAGGAGCATATCCGTTATAATGAGTTGGTATATCGTAAATAAGCGAACGAGGAGTTATATCTCCCGAATTTATCAAACTACAATATAAAAATGGTTTTAATATACTTCCCGTGCTTCGTTTAGATTGTGCAATATCAACATAAAAATCGTTATTTATATTTGGCGATTTCACATTTCCCACGTAAGCCAAAACTCTACCTGTATTAACTTCTGCAACAATTACCGATGCATTATTAATCCTGTTTTGAGAATATCTTTTAATATATTTTTCGGCTATATTATTTACTTTTATTTGCAAATAATAATCTATATTACTTTTATTTATTATTTTGTTTGATTTAAAAAAATTACCCTTACACAAGTGATAAGCAATATCAGAATTTTTAAATAATTTATCCGGTAATTTTTCAAGCAAAGCCAAATTATATTCTTCGGTTGTTATAATTTTTCTGTTTTTTAATTTTTTTAAAAGATTATTTCGTTTCTTTAAAAGAATATCCCTGTTTTTTGATAATCGTATTAAAGACGGGCTATTTGGTAAAACAGCCAGTAAACAAGACTCTGCCCATGTTAATTGCTTTGGATAAACACCAAAATATCTATACGATGCAGCATTTAAACCAACAACATTTCCTCCAAAAGGAGCATGCGAAGCATACAAAGCAAGAATTTCTTTTTTACTATGCGTTAATTCAAGGTTAATAGCGGCAAACATTTCTATTATTTTTGCAAAAAAAGTTCTTTTTTTATTTTTATGAGCAATACGTTCCAGCTGCATTGTTATTGTGCTACCTCCGCTAACTATCTTTTTGTTTTTTAAATCCAACTTTATTGCCCTTAATATTGCCAACGGATCTATACCATTATGATAATAAAAGCGTTTATCCTCAAAAGTTAAAATAGCCTGTTCAAATTTATAAGGAACAACCTTTATCTCGGGAAAACGCCACTGTCCGTCGCCTGCTACATAAGCACCAAGCAATATGCTATCTTTATCGACAATAACAGTAGAAAAAGAATCGTTAAACAATTTTTTATTATTTATGTTATAAAAAATAAAAAAAGATATTAACACAAAAAACAAAACAAGATATATCTTAATAAATAACTTTGTGTTATATGTATAATTTCTTTCCAATAAATATCTTTTAAAAATGTAAAAATATTTATATTTTTGTTAAAACACAATTATAAATAAATTCTTATGAGACTATTATTTTTAATATCGTTATTACTATCAGTTACTCAAACATTTGCACAAAAAGAATTATCTTTAAAAGATTTAGAGCAACGCTCGGATAGTTTATTTTATATTAAAGGTGAGGATAAAACATTCTCGGGAAAATGTATAGGATATTTTTCGAACAAACAAAAACATTACGAAGGAACAATTAAAAACGGCGAAAGAGTTAAACTATGGACAGAATGGGACAAAGACGGAATGAAACGTTTCGAAACAACATTTAAAAAAAATATGCGTAACGGACAAGGAACATACTGGTATAACTACGGACAAATTAAAGAACAAGGCGAATTTAAAAATAACAGACGTGTAGGACAATGGATATTCTGGGACATATTAGGCAAAAAAAGCACTACACACATATATAAAACAGACAGAAACTATATAGAAATATCAAAAAAAGAAAAAATATTAGAGCACGAAGGCACACTTAAAGATAACAAAAAAGACCTTAACTGGATTTACTGGGATAACCAAGGAAACAAAATAAAAGAACTTAATTACAAAGACGGAAAACTAAACGGAAAAGCCGTTTATTGGTATAATAACGGAAATTACAAAAAAATAGAAAATTACAAAAACAATATTTTAGACGGAAGTTATAAAGAATTTTACGAAAACGGAAAACAAAAACTATTAGGCTTTTATAAAAACGGCGAAAAAGACAGCACTTGGATAAATTTTGATAAAAACGGAAACAAAATATCAACAAATAAATATAAAACAATAATTAAATATTATACAAACGGCGAAAAAAAAGAAGAAAAAAAATATTTAAACAATAAAAAAGACGGAACATGGAAATGGTGGTTCGATAACGGACAAGACAAATTTCAAGAAACATATAAAAACGGAGTTGCACAAGGAATTTGGAAATGGTGGTTCGAAAATGGCGAAATACAAAAAGAAGGATTAATGAATAATGATAAAAAAACAGGAATATGGAAAGAATTTCACCCAAACGGTAAAATAGCATCAATAGGTAAATATAATAATGACATTAAAGACAGCACTTGGACTTGGTATTATGACAATGGACAAAAAGAAAAAATAATTACATACAAAAACGGAAAAAAAATAGGAACACAAAAAGAATGGCACAAAAACGGAAAATTAAAATTCGAGGGAATTTGCGAAAACGGATTACTTAACGGCAAAGCTACAATATACTACGAAAACGGACAAAAAAATCTCGAAGGAAACTACAAACTTGACCGTCCTGTAGGAACATGGAAACACTGGACAAAAGACGGCCAATTACGAAAAAACATAACATACGAAACAAACAAAGAATACTATAAAAACAACCAATTAATGGTAGAAGGAACTTTTCGTAATAATATTAAAGACGGAGACTGGATATGGTATTACGAAAACGGACAAAAAAAACTAATCGAAACATACAACAACGGACAACTTAACGGCGAAAGAATAGAATGGTTCGATAACGGAAGACTAAAAAGTAAAGTAGAATACATAAAAGGAAAACCAAACGGAAAATTAATTGCATATTATAAAAACAGACAAAAAAAATCAATCGAAAACTATAAAAAAGGCATTAAAAACGGAGAATTTTTAGAATGGTATGAAAACGGACAAAAAAAACTCGAAGGAAAATATAAAAATAACCGACCCGACGGAGTTTATAAAACATGGTATAAAAACGGACAACCTAAAAAATTAATAACATACAACAACGGAAACCAAACCGGAAAATTTCAAGAATGGTATAAAAACGGACAACTAAAAGCCGAAGGCAATGCACTTAATGGACAAAAAGAAGGAAAATGGATAGAATATTATAAAGACAAAAAAAAGAAATCAGAAACAAACTATGTATCCGGAAAAATCGAAGGAACACAAACAACATGGTATCCCGATGGAACAAAACGTTCCGAAATCAATTACAAAAACGGATTAAAAAACGGAAAATCAATAAGTTGGTTTGAAAACTCACAAAAAGAATACGAAGAAAATTATAAAGACGGAAAACTATCGGGACTATCAGTATATTTTTTCGAAAACGGTAAAAAACAAAAACAAATTAACTATGTAAACGGAAAACAAGAAGGAAAATATATGGAATGGAACGAAAACGGAAACATATCGGTTACAGGACAATTTAAAAACGGAAAAGAAACAGGAACATGGACCGAAAAATACGATAGTGGTAAAATATCATCAATTGGAACATATATAAACGGTTTAAAAAACGGAAAATGGACCGAATTTTACGAAAACGGCCAAAAAAGTTGCGAAGGATTATATAAAAACGGAAAACAAAACGGAAAATGGACATGCTGGTTCGAAAACGGACAAAGACAAATCGAAGGAACATATAAACTCGATAAAAGAACAGGAACATGGGTAGAATTTGACGAAAACGGCAAAAAAATCCAAGAATATAAATACTAAAATAAAATACATAATAAATCAATTTTTTTAACACACATGAAAAAATAAATTAATTTATTAAAACCAAATACAAACAGAAAATCATGAAAAAATCAAAAATTTATCTTTTAATAGCTTTAATAGGAATTGTAATATTATCATTTATAATATTTAATCCTTTCACAAAAAAAGAATCATACGACAACATAAAAAACAATCCCGAACTCGAAAAACTTGTAGTAGAATACACATCAGGAACAATATCAAAAAACTCCGATATAATTATACGTTTTACAAACAACGTAATTAATAATCTTAAACAAAATTACGACATAAACAATGTTATAGAACTATCACCAAATGTAAAAGGCTCGGCAACATGGATAGACAAATACACAATAGAATTTACACCTGCAAAACCATTTACATCGGGAGCAAAATACGAAATAACTTATAATATAGACGAACTAACCGACAAAGCCAAAGAGCTACCCGAGTTTAATTCACAAATAAACATAGTTAAACAAAATTTCGAAGTAAAAATACTGGAACAAGTTACTATAGACAAAAAACAATTAAAATATCAAAAAGTTATAGGACAAATATTAATGGCAGATGTCGAAAACATAGACAAAATTAAAAGCATATTATCAGCAACACAAAATCAAGACAATTTAAAAATAAAATTTGACCCTAGTAACGATAACAAACTATTTATTTTTAATATCGACAGCATTAAACGATACAATAAAAGCAGCGAAGTTAAACTAAAAATTAACGGAAAAAATTTAGATATCGACAAAGAAGAAACTAAAATAATTAAAATACCCGCAATAAACGATTTCTCGGTTCTAAAAATAGAAACATTTACATACCCCGAACAATACATTAAAATTCAATTTACCGACCCACTACTAATTAACCAAGATTTAAGAGGAATTGTTAAAATTGTAGACAGCCAATCCGATCCAAAATACGAAATAGACAACAACACACTAAAAATATATCCGGCAACAAAAATAACAGGCAATGCAATAATTAAAATATTTAGCGGAGTAAAAAACATTTTAGGCAAAGATTTTAATAAAACACGCCAATTTCCAATAACATTTGAAGAAGTAAAACCAAATGTTAGATTCGTAAACGACGGAGTTATTTTACCAAGCTCCGAAAAAGGACTTATACTACCTTTCGAAGCCGTAAACCTAAAAGCCATAGACGTTCGCATTACAAAAATATATAACAACAATATATTGCAATTCTTACAAGTTAACGACCTTAACGGATATAATCAAATAAACCGAGTAGGAAAAGTAATAATAAAAAAAACAATTCGTTTAGACAAATCAAACATTATAGATTTTAGCAAATGGAACCGTTTTGTTCTAAACCTAAGCGATTTAATTAATGTAGATAAAGGTTCGATTTATCGCGTAGAAATAAACTTTACAAAAAACTACTCAACATTCGCTTGCGAAGACTCAAAATCAAATAACAAAATAAAAGAAACAACCGACTGGTCTTATTTCGACGATTACTACTATGGCGAATACGACGAATACGGCAATTACAATGACGATTACTGGGATAATCGCGACAACCCATGTTACAACGCCTATTACGGAGCCGACAGAAAAATATCACAAAACATACTTGCTACCGATTTAGGAGTTATTGTAAAAAAAGGTAACAACAACTCATATAACGTATATGTTAACAACATATTAACAACAGACCCAATAAAAAACGTAAACGTAGAATTTTACAATTACCAACAACAAATAATAAAAAAAGAAATTACCGACAATAACGGAATGGTAAGCGTAAAAAACCTCAAAGACGTTTCATTTATAATAGTAAACCACGACAAACAATACAACTACGTAAAAATAAACTCAGGAAACTCACTATCATTAAGCCGTTTCGACGTATCAGGAGTAAACCTAAAACAAGGACTAAAAGGATACATATACGGCGAACGCGGAGTATGGCGTCCCGGCGACTCTCTATTTATTGCATTTATGTTACAAGAAAACGAAAAAAATATAATAGCCGAAGGCACACCAATTATAGCCAAACTATACAACACCGATTATAAACTTATAAAAAAAATAATAAAACATAAAAACAATACAAACATATATGTATTTAAATTTAAAACATCACCCGATGCACAAACGGGAGTATGGTCGATAAAAATAGATGTAGGCGGAAACATATTTTATAAAG
>JALSQC010000184.1 GCA_026985625.1 Bacteroidales bacterium
TGCTCTTTTTAATAGTTCGAGTCCTTCGGCATTATGATATTTTTCGTTAAAAACTACACGTTTAATTCCTGATTGTATTATTAGCTTAGAGCATTCGATACATGGTGATGTTGTTACGTATAATGTAGCTCCATTACTGTTGTTTCCTGATTTTGCAACTTTTGTAATAGCATTTGCTTCGGCGTGTAAAACGTATGGTTTTGTTTTGTTGTTTTTATCTTCGCAAATATTCTCGAATCCTTCGGGGGTTCCATTGTAGCCGTCGGATATAATCATTTTTTCTTTTACAATAAGAGCTCCTACTTTTCGCCTGTTGCAATATGAGTTTTGTGCCCATATTTTAGCCATCTGCAAATATCTTGTATCTAATTTTAGTTGTTTGTTTTCCATTAATTTTTTTAAAAATGCAAGATATATAAAAAAATAAAATTAAGATTAAAGATTAAATTTATTTAACAAAATATGGGTTTTAACAATAAATAATTTATTACTGTAATAAATTATTTTTAATGTAAGTTGATAAATTTTATTATTATACGGTTTTTTGATAGTTAAAAACTGCTAATAAATTTACAAATATTGCAGCAAAACTTATTATTATAAAGTTATTACTTATGCTGCTAAATGAGCTGCCTTTTAACATTATCAAGCGAATAACCTCGACATAATATCTTATGGGATTAAAAAGTGTTATGTTTTGTGCCCAAACAGGCATACTTTCTATTGGTGTAAAAAGTCCCGACATCAAGATAAATATAACCGAAAAAAACCAAGCCAAAAACAAAGCTTGTTGTTGTGTATTTGTTATGGTTGAGATAAGCATTCCTATACCCAAAATCAAAATTAAATATACTATTGTAAAAAGGTAAATTAATGTAATGCTTCCTAAAATGGGAACTTTAAACCATAATACGGCAATAATTAATCCTATAGAGAACTCAAAAATACCGAGTATTAAAAATGGTAATAATTTACCTATAATAAATTGATATTTTTTTATTGGTGTAACATTAAGTTGCTCTATTGTCCCTATTTCTTTTTCGCGAACAATATTCATTCCCGAAAGAAACAGGGCAATCATTGTAACTAACAAAACAAGAATGCCGGGAACCATAAAAAGTTTATAATTTAGTAATGGATTAAACCAATTGCGTTTAATAATATTTACACCTTGTTTTATATTTGTAAAACCTTTTTTACTAGCCTGTTCCTTGGTAAAATCTAATATTATATTTTGTAAATAATTAATACTTACACCTGCTTTTGTTCCATTTATTGCATCGGCAATTATTGCAACTTCGGTTTTTTTGTTTGTTTGTAAATTTTTCGAAAAATTTTGAGGAATACTAACTATTACATCAATATTATTTTGTTGTATTTTATAAAAACCTTTTTTATAACTATTTGATATCTCTTTTAAATTAAAATTATTAAATGCTGCAATTTTACTAATCAATTCTTTAGATAAAACAGAATTGTCCATATCTTGAACAAATAAATTAATGTTTTTAACAGTAAAATCGGCTGTGTATGATAAAACAGCTAATTGGACAAACGGCATAACAAAGAGTATAGGCTTCATTGCCTTATTTCTAAATATTTGCTTAAATTCTTTTTGTATTATAAAAAGTATTTTTCTCATTTAAATTATTCTAATCTTATTTTAAATTTTTTAATTGTAATTGCAGTAAGTATAATTGTTGTAATTATTAAAATATAAGTTTCGATTGCAATAGGTTGAAAGCCTGTGCCTTTAAGCATAATAGATTTAATAATTATTATAAACCATTTTGCGGGAATTATATGACTTATGATTTGCAATATTTGCGGCATACTCGATATAGGGAAAATAAATCCTGAAAGTAATATTGTAGGTAACATTAATCCCATTAACGATATTAACATTGCTGTTTGTTGCGAGTTGCTTATAGTGGAAATTAACAAGCCTAATATTAACGACGATAACACAAATAGTAATATCTCCAAACCTAACAGAATGTAGCTTCCGTTCATTGGCATTCCAAAAACAAACAAACCTAATAATAAAATTGTTATTGCGTTTATAAGCGATAACAGTAAATACGGAATTATTTTTCCTATAACAATAATAATCGGCTTTAATGGCGATACCAAAAGAATTTCCATTGTCCCTAATTCTTTTTCGCGAGCAATGGTAATAGATGTCATCATTGCAGATATTAGCATTAAAATAATTGTCATAACACCAGGCACAAACATATATACACTTTTGTTCTCGGGGTTATATAGTAATTCTGTGTTAATTATTATATTGCTTTGTGTTATAATGTTTTCTTCGTTAGAAAAGTCGTGTATAATTGCAGACAAATAATTACTTAAAATATTAGCGGTATTTGGGTCTGATGCATCGGTAATTACTTGTATATTTACATTTTTATTATTAATAAGATTTTTGCCGAATTTATCGGGAATAACAACTACTAATTTAACATTTCCTTTACTAAATAATTCTGAGATTTGTTTATACGATTGTAGTTCGTTGTTTATTTTAAAGTATCCCGACGATACAATTTTGTTTTCTAATTTTACAGAGTAGCTGTCTTTTGATAAATTAAGAATCCCTATTTGTGCATTATTTATCTCGGTAGTTATTGCAAAGCCAAATAAAACAACCAATACTATTGGCATTCCGAATAATATAACTAAGGTTCGTTTATCTCTAAAAATGTGTTTAAACTCTTTACTTACAAAACTTTTAAATGTTCTCATTATTTCTTGCTAATTTTATAAAAACCTCATCCATATTTTTTGATTTATATTTTACTAATAATTGTTCTACACTTCCTATAGCTTTAATATTCCCCTCAACCATCATTGATATTCTGTCGCAATATTCGGCTTCGTCCATATAATGTGTAGTAACAAATACTGTTATTCCGTCTTGGGTTGCCTGATAAATTAAATTCCAGAACTGACGACGCGTAATAGGATCGACGCCACTTGTAGGCTCATCGAGAAAAACAATTTTAGGATTATGAATTATTGCTACCGAAAAAGCTATTTTTTGTTTCCACCCCAAAGGTATTTCCGATATAAGAGTATTCTCGATTTTTTGCAAATTTAATCGTTCTAATACTTCGTTTGTTTTTTGTTTTATTTGTTTATTAGATAATCCGTAAATTCCTCCATAAAATCGAATATTTTCTTTAAGAGTTAAATCCTCGTAAAGCGAGAATTTTTGACTCATATATCCAATATTTTCTTTTAATTTATTTCGTTGTTTATTAATGTCGTATCCTGCAACTGTAGCTTCGCCCGATGTCGATGATAATATTCCGGTAAGCATTTTTATTGCTGTTGTTTTTCCTGCTCCGTTAGCACCCAAAAAACCAAATATTTCGCCTTTTTTTACATCAAAACTAATATTGTTTACGGCAATAAATTTTCCGAAAGTTTTATTTAATTTTTTTACTTTTATAACTTTTTCTGCAGTCATTTGGTTTTTCTATTATAAATTATGTCATTAACTCCATAAATGCATCTTCGATTCGCGGATTTATTATTTTTATTGATTTTGCTTTAATGTTATTTTGTGCCAAAAAAGATTCTATATCTTCTTTATTTGTTTTTTCGCTACAAGCAAGATGAATAGCATTTCCAAAAGCAAAAGCCGATATTTTATTTGTAAAATTATCTAATATTTTTAATGTATGATAATTATTTAAAGTAATTATTTCCCACAATTTATGTGGATATTTTTGTGTAATATTTTTTGGACTGTCTATGCTCATAATTTCGCCGTTTTGTATTAAAGCAACCTCGTCGCACAACTCGGCATCGTCCATAAAAGGTGTTGATACAAGAGTTGTTAATCCCTTAGTTTGCAATTTTTGTAGCATTTCCCAGAAATCTTTTCTCGATACGGGATCTACTCCGGTTGTAGGTTCGTCTAAAAGCAAATATTTAGGTTGATGAATTAATGCACACGAAAGGGCTAGTTTTTGTTTCATTCCTCCAGATAAGTCGCCGGCTTTACGGTTTTTAAAAGGCTCGAGCATTTGATATATATCTTTTATTAAATCATAATTTTCTTCGATAGTAGTATTAAAAACAGTAGCAAAAAAATTAAGATTTTCTTGCACAGTTAAATCCATATATAACGAAAATCGTTCGGGCATATAACCTATTATCCTCCTAATTTCTTTGTAATTTTTTACGGTATCAAAATTATCGATGCTTGCTTTTCCCTCGCTCGGTATTAACAGAGTTGTTAAAATCCGAAACAAGCTTGTTTTCCCTGCTCCATCGGGACCAATTAATCCAAATAGCTGTCCGTCTTTTACATTAAAACTAACTTTTTTTAATGCTTTAACATTATTATAATTTTTGCTTATGTTCTCAATTTTTATCATTTTTTTAAAACATAATATTTGCCGGCATTCCTATTTTTAACATTCCGTTTTTGTTAGGAACTTTAATTTTAACGGCATAAACAAGATTTTGGCGTTCGTCTTTTGTTTGAATTTGTTTAGGAGTAAACTCTGCTTTATCGTTAATCCAATAAATCGTTCCGCTTAAAGTTTGGGTTCCTTTTAATACATCAACTTCAATTTTAACTTTTTTATTTAGTTTTATGTTACTTAGTTGAGTTTCCGACACATACGCTTTTAACGTTAATGTGTTAATATCTTGTATATTATAAAGAGGTTTTCCCGGAGCAACAAACTCCGATTGTTTTACAAAATTATTTAATACTGTTCCTCGCACAGGATTTACAATAATGTTTTTTGAAATTAAATTATCAATTTGTTTAATCTGAGCCTCGGCACTATTTTTTTCGTTTAAAACCGAGTTGCTTTGTATTTTAATGTTATTAATTTTTTGTTTTGTAATTTTTATTTGCGAATTAATATCGTCGAATTGTTTTTGTGTTGCTGCAGAATCGTTAAGCATTTTTTTAATTCGCTTTTGATTAACTAACAGCGAGTTTAGTTGCTCTTTTAAAATCGATATTTGCGAATTAACATTTTCTACTTTGGCATAAATTGTTTTTATTCCCGCCAATAGCACCTTCTTTTTTAGATATAATTGCATTGTGTCAATAATTGCAATGGTATCTCCTTTTTTATACTCTTTACCCTCGATAATATTATATTTAATTAACTTACCGGCACTCTCGGCAGATACAGTTGTTGCATCGTCGGTAAAATTCCCGTAAGCATCGGGTTGGCTTTTGTTGTTACAGGAAGACAATAATGTCAATATTAATATGTAAACTGTTACTTTAAAATTATTTTTTTTCATTTTTATTAGTTTTTTATTCCCAACGAGTGTTGATAATTTATTTTATTGGTTATTAAATTTAGTTTATCTATCTCGGTTGCAAGTTTTGCCTTTTTCCATCCGTTAAATTGTTTTAAAAATTCTGTCGAAGTTATAGTGCCGTTTTTTAATTGACTTTTAGATGATTTATAAACACTTGTTTTTAATTTCTCGATTTGTTTATCAATAGATATTTGTTTTTGATATTGATTTATCTTTGCAAGATATTTTTGTTGTTCGCTTGTTAATTGTTTGGCAAAACTTTCTTTATTCTCTATTAAGATATTTTTTTGTAAATTAATTTGTTGTATTTGTTGTTTATTCATATTCCAATTCCAAACATTCCACGACAATTTTGCACCAACAATAGAATAACCATGCATATCGGTATTAAAAAAATCGTATCCGGGACGACCATATCCTACTTTTCCAAAAGCAATTAGTTTTGGCATAAGGTTAGTTTTTAGTTGCTTAATATTAGCGTCTAATAAACTTATACGATTGTCAAAAATTGCTAAATCGGGGCGATTAAGATTTTTATTTTCGGCAGAAGGAACAGGCAAAACAAATTTGGTTTCTACAGTTAAATTTAATCCTGTAATTAAATTAATCGAGTTTAATAAAATTAATTGGTTTGTTTTTAGACTTATAAGCTGATTATCAAGTTTTAGTTTCTCGGCTTTTAAATTATTTAACTTACTTTCTAATAAAACGCCATTATTTACTGCGGAGCTTAGAGTTTGTATATTTTTTTCGAGTTCTGTTTCTGTAAGAGATATTATTTTTATGCTTTTGCTAAGCAACAAATAGTTCATATAAAGTTTATTTATTTTATCGTATAAATTATAAGTTTCTATATTCAGGTTTTGAACCTCAATATCATTATCGGCATATCTAATGAGTTTTGTCGAATTTATATTTCCTCCGTCCCAAATAATTTGATTTAGCGATGCCTCGACATTATAATTATCTAGAGGAACATCAGGAAAAATGTTCGGAAAATTAGGAGCTGTAGGAATACTTACTGATTCCGATTGATAGGTTGCTTGTCCCGAAATATTTATTTTTGGCAGATAATTTTTGTTTAATATTTTTGATATTAAATCCCGTTTTCCGGTAATATATAATTGTTTTTTAAATGCAGGCCAGTTTTGTTTGGCTGCCGATTGACACGAGTCTAATGTAATTTTTTGTATTTGTCCAAAAACCGTAAAAGGCAGAAGAAATAATAGTAATATTAGTTTTCTCATTATTAGTTTTTTATAGCATTTATAATAAATCGTGATACTTCTTTTTTTCTTGATTCAATAAATTCTGTATATTTTTTTTTATTATCTTTTAAAATAATATTTGTGATAATAGGTTTTGCAATAAAAGGAAAAATGCAAAGTGATATTGTATTTACAATTAACTGTTCGGGCTCTATATCAATAATTGTTTTTTTTTCTATCTCTTGCTTAATTGTTTGTATAAAAGGAGTAATATTTACACCTGAATTTTCTATAAATTTTAATAAACGCTTAGGATTAGTATTAATCTCGTGGCTAACAAATGCAGGTATATGAGGGTGTTCTGATAATATATCGATATATACCGATACAAAATTTTCAATTTTTTTAAAAAAGTTATCTTCGGAATTAAAAACCATTGCAAGTTTTGGCATTAATAATTGAATAGCCCTAATTAATATTATCTCAAAAAGTTTGTCTTTTGATTTATAATAATAATGCAAAAGAGCTTTGTTAATATTTGCTTTGTCGGCAATCTCCTGCATGCGCGTGCCCGAAAACCCTTTTTCCTCGAATACGGTAATTGCAGCAGTCAAAATTTTTTCACTAGTATCTTTATTGTATTTCATGACACAAAATTAACCAAATAGTTAAATTTAACCAAACGGTTAAATATGTTTTGCGACATAAATATTATTATTTTAAATTATTAAATCTTAACTTTGTAATAATTAAATATAAATCAGTAAAATGATTTTTAGAATAACAATATGGCTTATAATGATATTTGGCGGAGGAATTTTGTCTTATTATTTAGATACAATATATTTTTTGTCTATAATAAAAAATATTTTTTTTCATATAATTAGTTTTGCAATAGGATTAGTTTTACTGTTTTTTGTTTTAAGGGTTAGCAAAAACACAGGAAGAACTCTTGCCAAATACGGCAGAGAAGGAGATGTGTCAAGAATGGATACCAACAAATTTGTAAATAAAGGTATATATAAGTATATGCGACATCCTATGCATTTGGGACTATTATTTTTTCCTTTGTCTATAGCATTGCTATTAGGATCGCTATCGTTTATTTTAATTATTTCTCCTGCCGAAATAATATTTATGTTGCTTATGATTAAATTTGTGGAAGAACCCGAGGTAAAACGAAAATTTGGAAGCGATTATATTAATTATGCCAAACAAACACCATGGTTTTGTTTAAAATATAAATGTTTAAAGCAGTTGTTAAGCAAATATTCTTTATAAAAACATTTATATTTTTTTAATATTTTATTTTTTGCATATTATAAATATCAACGCATTAATATTTATATATAAATTTAACGTTTATTATATTTTTAAACGTTAATATGTTAAAAACTTTTTTTGTTATTTGATGTTTTTTAATTTACATTTGTAACATTATTAATTTTAAAATAAAAGTTTATGAAAAAAAGTTACTTAATATTATCATTATTAACATTTTTGATAATTAATTCGGCTTTTAGCCAAGAGTTTACAAAAAATGTAAAAACACCTGTTTTTACAAAAAAATCGGTAAAATCTACCACTATTTCCGTATTAGATTCTACTATTAAGTATTATTCTTATTCAACCGATTGGGACCCGGGAGATAAAACAATAGTATTAACAACCGATAACAACGGCAATATTCTGTCTCAGAAAAATTATGAATATAATTCTACCAGTGGAAATTGGGAAAATCGAACAATAGAATATTTTACTTATAACAATATATCGTCGTATTATGGCTGGGATACTTATCTTGAATTTCCTTGGAATTCTAATACATTAAATTACGAAACCGATACAATGCT
This sequence comes from Bacteroidales bacterium, assembly GCA_026985625.1. Lineage (GTDB taxonomy): Bacteria > Bacteroidota > Bacteroidia > Bacteroidales > JAFGXI01 > JALSQC01. Next base: position 8,366 of record JALSQC010000184.1, read on the forward strand.
GTATCTAGATCCTACTAATTATGTTGATAATTTTGTATTTGGGGGTTATATTTTTAAAGACAGATATATTGATATGTCTTGGGATTATACAACCAATCAATATACTTCAGGGGAGTATTACTATATAACAAATTATAATGATTCTATGTATCAAACTGTTATTGGCAATACATATAACTCATCTACATCTTCTTTTTCGCCTTCGTCTAAAACATATTGCACATTTAATGCCAACGGTATGTATGAAACTGTTATAGATCAAAGTTGGGATAACTCTACTTCGTCGTGGGTAAATAATTCAAAAAGATTATTTGCATATAATTCAAATAAAGATGTTATACAAGTAGTAAGGCAAAATTGGGATAATTCCACTAATGCATGGAAAAATGCTGATAAAGATACTTATACATTTGATAGTAATCATCATAAATTAAGTAGCACAGATTATGATTGGGATTCAAGCACTAATACTTGGGTAGGAAATTATAAACACGAATATACTTACGATTCTAATGGAAATATGTTAACAGATATAAAGTCAAATTGGGATAATGTAAGTTCGTCATGGATAAACTCATATAAATACACTTATGATTACGATTCTAACAATAATAAAATATCACAAATTTATACAAATTGGGATAATGTAAGTTCGTCGTGGGTAAACTCATATAAATACACTTATGATTACGATTCTAACAATAACGAAATATTATATATAGGAGCAAGTTGGGATAATGTAAGTTCATCGTGGGTAAACTCAAGTAAAAATACTTATACTTATGACTCTAACAATAACAAAACATCATATATATATTTTAGTTGGGATAATGTAAATTCATCGTGGGTAAATGAAGAAAAAGAAGAATGGAGTTATAATACAAATAACGACCTAACTTTAGATAGATATTATACTGATAATTCGGGAAGTTGGGAAAATGATTATAAAACAACATTTACTTACGACTCATTATATAATGAGTTGCAAGAATTAAGACAAAATTGGGATAATGTAAGTTCATCGTGGGTAAACTCATATAAATATGATTATTTTTATTCGACAAAACAAGTAAACAGCGGTATTGTTTATCCAAAACTTACTACTGTAAATATATATCCTAACCCTACTAACGGATTAGTAAATATTGATAACTCAAAGGCTAAATTATCATCTATTAAAGTTTACGATATAGTAGGACAAGAAATATATTCAAACAATAATTTGGATATACGCACAATTCAAATAGACTTATCGTCTTACAACCGAGGAATTTATACTTTAAAAATAAAAGACAAAAAAGGAAATGTAATTACAAAAAGAGTAATTATGAAATAAATTTAGATTTTTTATAACAAAAACAAATTATATAGAATCCGCAATAAGAGAAATCTTATTGTGGATTTTTTTGTTTTAAACACACTAAAAGAATTAACATCCAAAACGATAACTAATAATAATTTTACGGTAACTAATAATATTTTTTTTACAATATTTTGACATTTAATTTTGGGTAAACATTAAAAATTATTTGATATGAAAAATTTATTATTATTATCGGTGCTAATTATATTTTTAGGCACTAATGCGTTATCGCAGAGCAAAATCTCATATTATGTGGGAAATAAAAAAGTAACATCGGCAAAATACAAAAGCTTTAAAAGTTTAAAAGCAAAAGTAAAACTGCCGTCAAGTTATAAAAAATACGATTATGTAGAGGCAAAGCTCGGACTAAGCTCAATAGATGCAAGAGCGACATATCCCCACGATATAAAAAAAATAGCTAAAAACGGTTATGTGTCGTTATGGCTTATTGCTCCCAATAGCAATGAAGGCGAATTTGAATTTGGCGATACTAAATTATCTACTAAAGATTTATTTGACTACCCTCAAAGCTTATCGGATACAGCACAAATAATAAAAATTAATATTATAGGATTCAACAAAACAGGAACAGAAACTTATTATGACGATTATTCAGAATCGTGGAAAACACGAGCTACTTGGGACGAAGGAACTTTACTCGCAAAAGGAGATTTTAAAATAACCGACATTCCTCTTATAACTAGTTTTGTATCTAAAGATGGTGTTATAAAAGGAGAATATGCTGATCCAAGAGCATCAAGAGGAGTTGTAACGGATTCTGAAAAAAAAGGTCATTATTATGTTTATTATGGTTATGGAAAATATGGATTACAAAGAACACTTGTTGAAATAAAATTATTTAAAAAGTCAGATATAGAAAATGATGACAATTATAAAAATAAAAAATTAAAAAATCCTGATTTAAGTCCATACCAATTTATAAAAAATGATTTAGTTGCATGGATAGGGAGTGAAAATACAAATATAAATTTTGAGCCCAAAAACTTTAAAAGTTCAGCATATAATTGGTCAAAAATTTTTAATATAGGAGAGCGTTACCACAACCCTGATTTTGATGTTAAAGAAAAAGACGAAAAACATAAAGGATTTATAGGATTTTTTGCTAGTATGACACCTCAAGAATATTATAATCCTAAATTATGGAAAACAAAAAAAATAAATAATTATAATTATGATTATATATATCTTGATAACCTTTATAATATATATGATAAAAAAGGTGAATTAAAATTGTTTACAACAGAGTTAAAAGATTACATTGTTATTTTATTAGCAAAATATGAAGACGGATCTTTTCGTTTGCTAATTCCTAACAATCCCGAGAGAGACAAAAAATTAATAGAAAAAACTATCGAAAAACTTACGTTTAATATTAATTAATAACTAAAAAATATTTAAAAATTAAAAATTTATAATTATGGTACTAACAGAAGCAAATATTAAAAAAAACATTAAAAATTGTTGTTTACAAAACGACGAATCAATTAACGCTTTTTTAATAGCAAAAAGCAAATTGTCAAAAAATATTATTTTAGCTCTTACAAGCAAATCGCGATTAGTAATGGGCTCTATAAGAGTTTTTGGAAAATCAAAAAGTGTAAATCAACTAAGTCCTTCGGATATTAATTTATTTGATTTTAAAAACTCGTCAAAAGCAAGCGAGTTATATAAAATTAAACTCGATTACAACGGTAAATCCGACGAGATAAGAGTAATTAAACACCCTCTTAACCAAGCCGAACAAGTAAAAAAAATTGCAGCAGCAATTTATAAAGTAAATCCGGCAGCTATGCCCGGCGATTTAAAAGGAGCTAATTTCTTAGGTTTAATTAC
>JALSQC010000185.1 GCA_026985625.1 Bacteroidales bacterium
TTTAAGTATTTCGATATTTTCTTTTACATAAGAATCTATTCCTCTGGCAAAAAATGTTCCCATTGCTCCTATTACCAGTTGTCCTACTTTAAAAGGTTGTTCTATTGTTCCGTGTGGCGATGTTTTTGTAATAGTTCCTAATTTTGTAGTTGGCGAATATTGTCCTTTTGTTAATCCGTAAATTTCGTTATTAAAAAGAATTACATTAAGGTCGATATTTCGTCGTATTTCGTGTATAAAATGGTTTCCTCCTATTGCTAATCCGTCGCCATCGCCTGTAATTTGCCATACGCTTAGTTCGGGGTTAGCTGTTTTTACGCCTGAAGATATTGCTCCTGCTCTACCGTGTATAGAGTGAAATCCGTAAGTTTCCATATAATAAGGGAATCGAGACGAACATCCTATACCGGAGATTACAGCAAATTTTTCTTTAGGAATGTTTAGTTCTGCCATTGTTCTTTGAACAGCGTTTAGTATGGCATGGTCTCCACAACCCGGACACCAACGAACTTCTTGGTCTGATTTAAAATCTTTAGCTGTATATTTTATATTTTCCATAATATTTATTCTTCAATTAATTTAACAAATTGTTCTTTTAGTTCGGGGATTGTAAATGGTAATCCTTGAACTTTATTGTATTGATTGTATTTAAATTCGGGGTGATTCATACGTAAGTAATTAACAAACTGTCCCGAATTAATTTCGCAAACTATAATTTTTTTGTAGTTGCTTAAAATGTCTTTAGTATTTTTTGGTAGTGGGTTTATGTATGTAAAATGTGCTAATGCTAATTTGTATCCGTCGTTGTTTAGTTCTTTTACGGCATCTATTAAGTGTCCGTATGTGCTACCCCAACCAATTACTAATGTATCGCTGTTTATGTTTCCTTCTACTTCTAAATCTGGAACGTCAATAACAACTTGTTCTACTTTTTTAGCTCTTTCGTCGGTCATTACTTGGTGATTTTCGGGTACGTATGATACTGTTCCTGTAACAGCCATTTTTTCGAGACCTCCAATTCGGTGTTCTAATCCGGGAGTTCCTGCCGGAGCCCATTCTCTAATAAGTGTTTCTTTGTTTATTCTTTTGTATGGTTGATAATCGGTATTTGGTTTGGCAAAAGGAACTTTAATTTCGGGAAATTCTGCCATTTTATGTACTTTCATAGGGCTTGTTCCGTTTGCTAAAAAGTTATCGGTTAAAAGAATAACCGGTGTCATATGTTCTAATGCAATTTTAGCTGCATTAAAAGCGTAGTTAAAGCAGTTTCCGGGTGTGCTTGCGGCAATTACCGGCATTGGGCTTTCGCCGTTACGTGCATAAAGTGCTTGCATTAAATCGGCTTGTTCTGTTTTTGTTGGTAATCCTGTTGACGGACCGCCTCGTTGAACGTCAACAATAACAAGAGGTAATTCTGTTATTACGGCTAATCCGGCTGCTTCTGTTTTAAGTGCTAAGCCTGGTCCTGATGTTGTTGTAACTGCTAATCTGCCGGCAAAACTTGCTCCTATTGATGTGCATATTCCTGCAATTTCGTCTTCGGCTTGGAATGTTTTAACTCCTAAGTCTTTGCGTTTTGACAGGTGCATTAATATGTCGGTTGCAGGGGTTATTGGGTATGAACCGCAAAATAAGTCTAAACCTGCTTTTTCGGCTGCTGCTATTAATCCCCAAGCTGTGGCTTGATTTCCGTTTATGTTTCGGTAGGTTCCTGATTCTATTTTTGCAGGATTTACTCTAAATGACGGTATTGCTTGAATGTTTTCGGCATAATTGTAACCTGCTTTTAAAACTATTGTATTAGCCTCGATAAGTTCGGGTTTTTTTGCAAATTTTGTTTTAAAGAAGTTTATAGCATGGTCTAAGTCCCGAGTATATAGGTTAAAAACTATACCTAAGGCAAACATGTTTTTGCTTCTTACTATTGATTTGTTATCTAAACCAGAGTCTTTTAATGCCTCTTTGGTCATAGATGTAATAGGAGCTTTAATTATGTTGTAGTTTCCTAAGTGGTCTTCGGTAAAAGGGTCTAATGTTTTGTAACCTGCTTTTTTAAGATTTTTTTCGGTGTATGAATCTATATCTGTAATTATAGTAGCACCTTGTTTTATCCATCTTTCGTTGGCTTTTAGTGCTGCAGGGTTCATTGCAATTAGAACGTCGGAGAAGTCTCCGGGTGTGTGTATTGCATTTTTACTAAAATGTACTTGAAAACCTGATACTCCGCCGACTGTACCTTGTGGTGCTCGTATTTCGGCAGGAAAATCAGGAAATGTTGCTACATCGTTTCCAAATAATGCAGATGTCTCTGAGAACAGTGTTCCTGTTAATTGCATTCCGTCTCCTGAGTCTCCGGCAAAACGAATTACAACATCATCTTTTTCTACTCTTTCTTTTGTATTCATAATGATTTTTATTATTAATCTTTAAAATTATCTTGTAAAAATATATTTTTTTATAATTAATTATCTAAATATGTATTGTTTTTTAAACATATATATAAATAATAATATTTCATAATACTTTTTTAATATTTTTGTTATTTATTTATATTATTTCTAAATTAAATTTGTTTTATTTTTATTTATATTTTGGTGTAATATTTATTATTTAATATTTCCAAAATATTTCATAAATTGTATTCTTTCGAAATTTTTAATGTTTATATCTTTGTTGTCGTTTATTTTTGATTGAAAGTCGGTTATTTTATTAAATTTATTTTTTTGCATCCAGTTTTTTATTTCGTCAATCATATTGTATATGTGTTTAGGTCCTTTTTCGTATATTGCCGATACTACTTGTACTGCTGTTGCTCCCGCAAGTAGTTGTTTTATAACGTCTTTGCCTGAGTGTATTCCTGTTGATGCTGCAATGTCGGTTTCTATTTTGTTTGATAAAAGAAAAATCCATCT
>JALSQC010000186.1 GCA_026985625.1 Bacteroidales bacterium
GAAGGCGTTTTTTACAACGGTATAACCGGATACAGTATAAGAATAGGCAAAAAAAACAAAGAAAAAAATATGCTGTATAATTTAATGATTTACGACCATACAAAAAAAAACGGAAATACTAATGTAGTTGTTGCCGACTCCGGAGTAATGTTTATGATTAACAAAGACCAATATTTGGTTCTGAAACTTTATCACGGATATAAATACGAAGAAATTATAGAAAAAGAAAGAACCAGAGATACAAAAACTTTTCCTTTTCAAAGAGATCGTTTCGACGAAGAAACAATAACATTCTCGCTCAACGGGTTCGGATTTAAACGTTCCGACGAGTCGCTTTGGAAAGATAATTTTCAGATGTTAAATTTACGGCAACTCGACTATTTTATAGACTCGTTATCAACAGCATATAATAACCGTAAAAACGAGTTCGAAGATAATATTATTAAATATCATTATTTTAAACGTATAAATAATAGCGATACAAGTTTAAACGATACAATATCTTTAATAAATAATACAAAATTTAAATACATAAATATCGACAGTGCATTTTCAAAAATACCAATAGATAAACAAAAGCTTATTGTTGATATGGCATTAACTTATGCACGTTCGTCAAAAGCATATATATCTACAACATCAAACGACTTGGACTATCGTTACGAGTGGAAAAACAGATATTATATAGAGTGGCACCGAAAATTTACTTTATCGATATCGTGTATTATACTATTTTTTATAGGAGCACCGCTTGGAGCCATAATCCGAAAAGGAGGACTTGGTATGCCCGTTGTAGTATCGGTATTATTTTTTATTTTATACTACATAATATCAATAACAGGCGAAAAATTCTCAAGAGAAGGAGTTTTGCCTCCATACGAAGGAATGTGGCTGTCGTCGCTTATTCTTTTACCTTTAGGTATTTTCTTAACATATAAAGCAACAAACGACTCGGTTATTCTAAATATAGACACTTACTTTTTGCCAATTAAAAATTTATTTAACAAGATTTTTAAAATAAAACAAAAAAATGCAAATTCTGATAATAAGTAACAAAGTTCCGTATCCTGCAAACGATGGCGGGGCAATTGCTACATTAAATTTAGCAAAGGGATTTGCTTTGTCGGGTAATAAAGTATCTATGCTGGCAATGAATACAAATAAACATTACTGCGATATTAATTGCGTAAGCGACGAATTAAAAAAAATAATAAATTTTTATATAGTAGATGTTCCTGCTAAAATTACGCCACAAGGACTTTTAAAAAATTATTTATTTTCGAAACTGCCGTATAATGCCGAAAGGTTTATTGTAAACAACTTTAAAACAGAGCTTGTAAATCATTTAAAACAAAATACATACGATGTTATCCAGTTAGAAGGTTTATATGTTTTACCTTATGTCGATGTAATTCGTAAATATTCAAAAGCATTAATATCTTATAGAGCTCATAATGTCGAACACGAAATATGGGAGAGAGTATTGCGACAAGAAATATCAACGTATAAAAAAATATATCTTAAAAGTTTAATTAAACGTTTGACAAAATTCGAAAAAAAACTTTTAAACACATACGATGTCATAGTGCCTATTACCGAACGCGACGAAAAAAAATTAAATAATATGGGAAACAAAAAATTAAGTTTTGTTTCTAAAACAGGAATCGATTTTGATACAATTAAGATAAACAACAAAAATACAGATTATCCGTCGATATTTCATATTGGAGCTTTAGATTGGGCTCCTAATCAGGAAGGATTAAAATGGTTTTTTAATAAAGTGTGGCAACAGGTTATTAATAAAAAACCTGATTTAAAAATTTATATTGCAGGACGAAATGCTCCAAAAAATTTTGAATATTTTTTAAAATCGCAAAAAAATACTATTTATTTAGGCGAGATTGATAATGCACATAAATTTATAAATTCAAAAGCTGTTATGATAGTGCCATTATTTTCGGGTAGTGGGTTGCGAATAAAAATTATAGAGGGTATGTCGCTCGGAAAAGTTATAATATCAACATCAATAGGTGCTGAGGGTATAAATATTACAAACAAAAAAAATATTTTAATAGCAAATAACAGCAACGATTTTGTAAATAATATTGTAGATATTTGTTATGACTATAAAAAATATAATTATATAAAAAATAATGCTATTGAATTTAGTCGTGTTAATTTTGATATAAACAAAATATCAAATGATTTAGTTAATTTTTATAGACAAAATTTAAATAAAAAAAATTAAAAAAGTAATTAATAATTATTTTTATTTAATAATTTTACAAGCGATATTTATTTTAATATAATTTACTTAAATAAAAAAAAATGAAATTTATTGCCGAAATAAACATTATGCCTCTTAAAGCTCTTTTAGACCCACAAGGAAAAGCCGTTAAACAAACTTTACATAACATAGATTTTAAAACTGTTGAAAATGTTAGAATAGGTAAACATATTTCGTTAGAAATAGATGCCGATAACAAACAACAAGCAACAGAAAAAGTAGATGATATATGTAAAAAAGTATTATCTAATCCTGTAATGGAGTATTACGAATTTACAATCTTAGAGTAATTTTTGACTTAATAAACAAAAAAGTTGATATTTTTTTACAAAATTTATCACCAATTTATTTAAGATCTATAAACTTTCTAATAAATCAAATTTAGTTTATTTATAAAAACCATATTATTCTTTTTCGTAAACGTTAATAATATTTTTAGGAATGTTACGAGCAATAAATAGTGTAGATAAGCTTAATATAGACTAATAAACACACACAAAAGAGGATATTACCAAATAAGTTCTATATTGATTGTATATTTTTAATATTCTATTAACCACAACCTTTTTCATAAGTTTTAATTGTGGTCTATACTAATTTTTATAAAAAAAATTTGC
>JALSQC010000187.1 GCA_026985625.1 Bacteroidales bacterium
AATACCTATGAAAAAATATTTTATTTTAACCGCACTACTTTTTATATCATTTAATTTTTATGCTCAAAATGCCAACGATATAATAGGAACATGGATTACCGAAGGAGGCAAAAGTTTAGTAAAAATTACAAAACAAAATAATAAATATTACGGTAAAATTATTTGGCTTAGAGAACCTAACGAAAAAGACGGAAGTATAAAATTAGACAAAAACAACCCCGACAAAAAACTACAATCGCGACATATTTTAGGAATACAAGTTCTTAAAGATTTTGTTTTTACCGACGACAAAACATGGGAAGACGGAACAATTTACGACCCCGAAAACGGAAAAACATATTCGTGCATAATTAAAATAGTTGGCAAAAATCAACTTTTTGTGCGAGGATACATAGGAATATCATTAATAGGTAGAACAACCACTTGGTATAGAAAACTTAAAAAATAATTGAGAAAAGAAATTTTTCGCTTATCGTGGCCTAACATTATTACAAATGTTACCGTTCCGTTAATAGGAATTGTAGATTTGTCGGTTTTAGGACATGTCGATAAAAATCCGGCTTTATATATTGGAGCAATATCTTTGGGTGGAATAATATTTAGCTTTATTTATTCGGGTTTTAGTTTTTTGCGAATGAGCACCAGCGGTTTTACATCGCAAGCTTACGGAAAAAACAATAATCAAGAAATATTTTATACATTTTTGAGGGCAATAATTACAGCTTTATTTATAGGAGGCTTATTAATAATATTTAAACATAAAATTAATAATCTTAGCTTTTATTTATTATCGGGTAGTAGCGAAACCGAAAAAATATCGTCGCAATATTTTTATATAAGAATTTTAGCAGCACCGGCAACTCTTAGTTTATCGGTAATTTACGGTTGGTTTTTAGGATTGCAAAATGCAAAAATTCCTATGATAATATCAATTGTTGTTAATATTTTAAACATAATATTTGATATAATATTTGTTAGATTTTTTAACCTATACTCCGATGGTGTTGCTTACGGAACATTAATAGCACAATATTCGGGATTAATTGTTGCAATATTTTTTCTGCTAAAACAAAATATACTTTTTAATAATATAGACATAAAAATATTATTTAAAATACAAAAAATTAAAAAATTTTTATCGGTAAACCGCGATATCTTTATAAGAACAATAACATTAATTTTTGCAATATCGTTTTTTACAAATCAATCGGCAAAATTAGGAAACAACATATTAACAGTTAACACAATTTTATTACAATTTTTAATGTTTTTTTCGTATATAACCGATGGCTTTGCATTTGCTGCCGAGGCTCTTGCAGGAAAATACTACGGAAAAGGCGATAAAAAAAAACTATCATTAATGATAAACGAAATTTTAAAAATAACGGCAACCATAAGTTTAATATTTACTATTATTTTTATAATATTCGGAAAAAATATTTTAGTAATATTTACAGATAACAAAAATATAATAACCATGTGCTCTAATTATATTTTTTGGATATATACAATACCTGTAATTACATTTTTGTCGTTTATTTTCGATGGAATATATATTGGCACAACACAAGCAAAAGCAATGCGAAACATAATGTTAATATCGGTATTTGGGGTTCTTGTTCCCGAATTTTATTTGTTAAAAAATTATATGGGAAACAACGGACTTTGGTTGTCTTTTATGAGCTTTATGTTAACACGTGGGGCTTTAAGTTATTTATTTTATAAAAAAACTGTTATAAAAGATTTTGTAAACAATAAAATTAATTAGTATTTTTATAAAAAAATTATAAACAAATGAAAATTTTACTTTCGCCTGCTAAAAGATTAAATGAATTAAGCAAAACAAGAAAATTTAATTACACAACCCCGGAACTTTTAAATAAATCAAAAGAACTTATTAATTACCTAAAACTTTTAACCCCCGACGATATATCAAAATTAATGAATATCAGCAAAAAATTAGGCGAATTAAACTATAATAGATTTCAAGCGTGGGAAACCCCATTTAACATTAATAACTCAAAAGCGGCAATATTTTTATTCGAGGGCGATGCCTACAAAGGACTAAACGCAAAAACATTATTAAAACCCGAAATAATAAAATTAAACAAAACTTTACGAATAATATCGGGGCTTTACGGATTACTAAAACCATTAGATTTAATACAACCTTACCGATTAGAAATGAAAACTAAGCTACAAACCGCCAATGCAAAAAATTTATACGATTTTTGGGGAGATACAATAACAAATCAATTAAACAAAGAAATAGAAAGAGATAACGTAAGATATGTAATAAACCTTGCATCAAACGAGTATTTTAAAGCTATAAACACAAAAAAATTAAATGCAAAAATTATTAATCCTATTTTTAAAGAATCAAAAAACGGAACATTTAAGATTGTAGCAATTAATGCAAAACGAGCACGTGGATTAATGACACGATTTATAGTTAAATACAATATAAAAAAAGTTAACGATTTAAAAGCATTCGATTACGAAGGTTATTTTTTTAACGCACAAATATCAGATGCAAACAATTTTATTTTTACACGATAATTAAAATTAACTAAAATTAAAGATTATGAAAATTAAAATAGCATTTTTAATATTCGTTGCAAGTATAATGTATATTATTTACGATTTAAATAATCCATTATCCGAAAAACAACGAATATATAACGAAGCACAAACCGAATTTAATAAACAAAACTACCAAAAAGCAATTGTAAAATACGACTCGTGCATTTACAAAGATTACAATGTAGGCCTAGCATATTTTTATAAAGGAATTTGTCAAATAAACTTAAATAAAATCGACGAAGGATTAAACAATTGTAAAAAAGGCTACAAGTTAGTTCCCGAACTATACAATAAATATTATGAGTTAGGACTCGATAAAT
>JALSQC010000188.1 GCA_026985625.1 Bacteroidales bacterium
TTGAATTTTTACATTTCCGTATGTTTGGTCGGCATCCCATATTAATTGCTCGTAATTTGGCGAACATGCCATCGAAGGAAATTCAATAGCAGGAGATAACCAGTAATTGTCAAAATTTGTAAATGTCCCGTCTAAACGCGGTTGATTAGATGAGTGAGACCCTTGCCATACACAACCGTTATCGTGATTTGAAGAACTTTCGGTCATCATCATTAAAGCATTATTTTCGTTCCATCCGGAACGGTTAACTATTTCTTGAATAATATTTTCTACTGCAATTGTATGTGCTACATCGGCAGTTGCAGTATACCACCATGTCCAAGTTTGAGTTGCCGATGTTGTAGGGTAAGTGTCAATAGAACTGTTTGCTGCTCCTGCGTTATCAACATCTTCGGCTTCGGTAATTGTTGTAATGTTAGAGTTTGGATCGGTTGAAGGACAGGAACCTGATTCCCATAATGTGTAATTTGCATTTAATATTGTTGCACTATTTGGAATAGAAACATTTAAAAAGCGTGTGCCTGTATATATAGGTCCTGTACAATTGGCATCTTGATATCCTATTGTCATATATTCTACATTGTTTGATGGATACCAGCTGGTACATTCTTTTACTCCTCCTTCGTATGATCTGAAATCGAAACTACCTTGGTTCATATATATGTAATCAGCAGTAGTTCCGTTTGTGGTATTAAATATAAAGTTTCCTGTGGGGATTCCTTCTTCGAATTGTTTTTGTGTTGTTTGAAACCAACCGTAATTTGAGACATCATGAGTGAAACTCCAATTTTGAGTACTCCAGTTATCCCATGTAGTGCCTCCATCGTTTGATGTTTGTGCTCTTACATAATAAACTGCCCCGTTTGTTGATGGTAGTGCAGGCGAAATATTGTCGCATAAAAAGTCGTAATGTGTATTTGCTAAATGGTTTGTTGTTGATATTGTTTGTGTATAAGCTGTTCCTGTAAAATCGTCTTTAGTATTTATTTCAAATTTTATAGCGTTAAAATTATTTGAGCATGATATTGTAAAACGGGGAGTGGCATCGGTTCTAATATTATCGAAATAAGTGTATCCGTTTGTTGCTACGGTGTTGTAAAAAGTAACATTTCCTAAAGATGCTACATTTATTGTATAGTCTTCTACTTCGCCGTCGAATCCTGTTTCGCATGATGTTGCTGCAGAATTATATTTTGAAGATACACGCATTCTTGTATTACCTGTTGTTGCTGTTGTTGGTATGGTTACTGAATACGGACTGGCTGATGTAGCACCATTACTTACATTGGTTGCTGTTCCTAAATTGTATTCTTCGCCAGGGTCGGTAAAGTCTCCATCGTGATTCCAATCTATCCAAACCATTGAATAAATAGTGTAATTTCCATCAGTATTTACTTGGACGGTTAGATTATACGATGAGCCTGTATTTACAGTTGTCGAAATGCTTGTGTAATCGCTATATCCCGACGGTTTACCTGATGAGTTATCAATAGTGTTAAAAACTACTCTTGTTGTGCTGGTACTATAATCTGTATTACCATTTGATGTGCAATATTGTGCTAATAAATTAAAGCTTAAAAAAATAGAAGCAATAAATAATATAATTCTTTTCATATATCTGTAAGTTTACTTATTTGTTATGAAAATAGAAGTATACAAATATATAAAAAAAGTTAACAAAAAAAAAGTCTATAAATTATTTTCGTTTATTATAAAAATATCTTCGTTAGGTTTTTTCATATAATATTGTTCACGAGCAAATTTTTCTAAATTTTTATTGTTTGTTTTAAGCTCGTTTAATTTTTTAGAATCGGTTGCTATCTTTATTTTGTAATATTCTTTTGATTTTAGTAATTGTTTGTATTTTTGTTTTAAATCGGAACGACTTAAAATACTGTTATTGTCGAAAAATAAAATCCAAATTAAAAAAACAAAACTTGCTACAATGTATTTGTTTTTAAAATATGGTTTTATAATTTTTATATATCTTTTCGACATTTTATATATTTTCATACAAAAATATTTATTATATGTAAATATTGGGCCACAAAAATATAATTTTATTAACTAATTAATGTTAATTTATTAATTAGTTTTTGTTAATTTTTTAAATGTTTTAAATCTAATTTTGTAAAAAACAAAAAAATAAATATGCTTAAAGATAAAGAATTACAACAAATAATAAATCATAATATTACTGTAGATGATGTTAACTGGCAATTGAATTATTTAAAAAAAGGATTTAATTTTATTGATATATTTAAGTCTGCAGATTTAAATAGTGGGATATTAAGATTTACAAATAAACAAAAAAACGAATTATTAAAAATTTATGACAAATTTTCTGAAAACGGAAATATATTAAAGTTTATTCCTGCATCGGGAGCAGCAAGTCGTATGTTTAAAGATTTGTTAGCTTTTTATAACGATAATACCGTTAAAATACCCGATAAAAATAATTATTCTGTAGCATATGAATTTTTTGTAAATATTAAAAAATTCGCTTTTTACGATAAATTAAATTACTTGTTAAAAAATGATGAGAATTTAACAGTTACCGAATGTTTGTCTAAAAATAAGTATAAGCTAATTTTAGATTTTTTATTAACAGATAAAGGTTTAAATTATGCAAATTTACCAAAAGCATTAATATATTTTCATAAATATAAATCAGAAATTAGAACATCGTTTGAAGAGCATATTGTTGAGGGAATATTATACGGAAAATCTAATAATAATATAGTAAATTTGCATTTTACAATATCACAAAATAATTTAAACGATATAAAACAAATAGAAAAAACGTTAATAAAAAAATATACATCAAAAGTTAATGTTAATATCAGCTATTCGTATCAAGATAAAAGTACCGATACAATAGCAATAGATATGGATAATAAAATTTTTGTTAAAGATAATGGCGAGATTTTATTTCGACCCGGAGGACATGGGGCTTTAATAAATAATTTAAATAAACTACAATCGGATATTATTTTTATTAAGAACATTGATAATGTTGTTGTTGACAATTTAAAGCAAGATACAGTTATTTACAAAAAAATACTTGCAGGATATTTATTAAAGATACAAAATAAAATATTTAATTATATCAAGCAAATTAACAATAACAGTATTGATATTAGCGATGTAGAGGGCTTTGTAAATAAATATTTACAAATTTTATTTCCTGATAAATATTTTAATTTTAGTAAAGACGATAAAATTAATTTTATAAAATCTAAATTAAACAGACCTATAAGAGTTTGTGGAATGGTTAAAAATCAAGGGGAACCCGGCGGAGGCCCATTTTGGGTAAAACATTACGATGATTCATATCAATTGCAAATAATAGAAAAATCACAAATTAATATTAAAAACAAAGAGCAAGAAAAAATAATGAAAAAGGCAAAATACTTTAATCCTGTTGATTTGGTTATTTCTACTAAAAATTTTAAAGGAGAATATTTTAATTTAAATAATTTTATAGATAAAAAAACAAATTTTATATCAAAAAAATCATTTAACGGTAGAGAACTTAAAGCCTTTGAATTGCCCGGATTATGGAATGGAGCAATGTCTGATTGGAATACAATATTTGTAGAAGTTCCATTAACAACGTTTAATCCTGTAAAAATTGTAAACGATTTATTAAGACCGGTTCATATTAATTAATTTTAAATAATTTAAATAACCGTTTATTAACTCAAAATGCTTGTTCGTAGCATTAAAATAACAATTCGTCAAATTATGGAATGTATTTTGCTAATATAACGCAACCTTTGTAAATATTTTATGTCTATTAAATAGATTCATAAATTTAAAATTAAGAATTATGGAAAGTGTTTTTTTTAGAAAAGTAATATTACCTTTATTAATGATTTTTGGAGTTTTAGCATTTGCTTCTATAGTTTGGCTATTTTTTAGTCATTTATTTTAATATCAGGCAACCATTTAAAGATTTTTATGTCTTATTTACGATACAATTTTCTGGCTTACTAAAAATTTAGTATGTTATTCCTTAAAAGCTGAAATTTATTTCAGCTTTTTTTGTAGTTTTACACAAAATTATTTTATATGAATTTAATATTAAAAGCAAGCATAATATTTTTGTTTATATCGTTAAACGGATTTTCGCAAATAGCACCAAATAAATATTTTATACAATTTGCCGACAAAAACGGAACACCATATTCCGTTTCTAATCCCGAACAATTTTTATCGTTACGGGCAATTCAACGTCGTCAAAATCAAAACATTGCAATAGTTCAAAACGATTTACCTATTAATCCAACCTATATAGATAGTCTTAAAAGTTTAGGATTAACAATAATAAACAAGTCGAAATGGTTAAACGGAGTTCAAGTTTATACAACCGATACTTTACTTATAGATACCATATCAAATTTATCCTTTGTACAATCTTACACAAAATCACATATTTTAAAACTACAAAAAAACGGACAAACTCAAGAAAACATAATTGTTAATTTGAGAAATACCGCACAAACAAACAATTATTACGACTACGGACAAGCAACAAACCAAATAACAATGTTAAACGGACACATTTTGCATAATCAAGGATATAGAGGAAACGGAATAATAATATCTATATTTGATGCAGGATTTTATAAAGTAGATTCTATGCCGGCATTTGATAGTTTGTGGACAAATAATCAAATATTAGGTTCTAAAGATTTTGTAGATGGCGATACTATTGTTTGGGACGCATCTACACATGGACTTGCCGTTTTATCAACTATAGGAGCTAATATGTCGGGTAGTTTTGTAGGAACAGCACCCGAAGCAAAATTTTATCTTTTTAGGACAGAAGATACAGGTTCGGAGTTAGTTGTAGAAGAATACAATTGGCTTAGTGCCGCAGAATATGCCGATAGTCTTGGAACCGACTTAATATCAACATCGTTGGGATATACAGTATTTGACGATAATTTAACAAGCCACTCGTATTCCGATATGGACGGAAATACAACAGTAATAACCAGAGCAGCAGACATTGCTGCAAGTAAAGGAATTATTGTAGTTGCAAGTGCAGGAAATTCAGGTTCGTCGTCGTGGCATTTTATTGGAGCACCAGCCGATGCCGATAGCATTTTAACAGTAGGAGCTGTTGATGCATACGGAAATTACGCATCGTTTAGTTCTACAGGTCCTACATACGATGGCAGAGTAAAACCAAATGTAGTTGCTCAAGGTCAGTCAACAACAATAATCGATGCAGGAGGCAACGTATCGGCAGGAAACGGAACATCGTTCTCGTGTCCGGTAATTGCAGGCTTAACAGCTTGCTTATGGCAATCGTCGCCAAATTTAACAAATATGCAAATAATTAAGGCAATTGAGCAAAGTGCAAGCAAATACTCAAATCCCGACTCGCTTTTTGGATATGGAATCCCCGATTTTGCTTATGCCAACCTTATTTTACACGGAGTAGATTACAACAAAACAAACACCGAGAACTTAATAAATGTTTTTCCAAACCCATTTGTTAAAAATATTTATTTAGAATATTATTCTACCGATACACAGTTTGTATATTTTAAAATATTTGATATTATTGGTAACATAGTTTACAAATCTAATACACAAGTTTTTGCAGATATATATAATAAATTTTACATAGATTTAAGTAACTTAAAATCAGGAATTTATTTCTTAAATATTAATACAAATAATAATATTTATACCAAAAAAATTATAAAAAAATAAAATATCGTTTTACAAAAAAATAATGAGCAAGAACTTTATATCATTATACGAGCTAACAAGTAAAATTAAGCAAGTTATAGATACCGAGTTTTGGGACTCGTTATGGATAATGGCAGAGATATCGGAACTAAAAGTTAATCAACGGGGACATTGCTATATAGATTTAATCGAGAAAGATAAAACCACCGATACAATTATAGCAAAAGTAAGAGCAACAATTTGGGCTTCGCAATTTAGAATGTTAAAACCTTATTTCGAATCGACAACAGGAGTTGAATTTACCGAGGGATTAAAAATCTTGACAAAAGTATCGGTTACGTTTCACGAGCAATACGGATTTAGTTTAAATATAAGAGATATAGACCCAAGTTTTACAATTGGAGAATTAGAGCTTAAACGTAAACAAACAATAGAACAACTTAAACAAGATGGTGTTTTTTATCTTAACAAAGAAATAAATATTGTTGATATACCAAAAAATATTGCAATTATATCATCGGAAACAGCAGCTGGTTATGGCGATTTTGTTAAACAATTAAATAATAATTCTTACGGATTTAGATTTAACCATTATCTTTTTAATTCGATTATGCAAGGCAATAATGCCGAAGCGTCTATAATATCGGCATTAGAAAAAATATATAAATACGATAATATTTTTGATTGTGTGGTTATAATACGCGGAGGAGGAGCAAAGACAGATTTATCGTGTTTCGATAGTTATAATCTGGCATATAACATAGCACAGTTTCCTTTGCCTGTAATATCAGGAATAGGACACGACCGCGACGAAAGTATTGTTGATATGGTTTCTAATGTTAGCGTAAAAACACCAACTGCCGCTGCCGAATTTTTAATATCAAAATTTGTTGATGTTTATTCTGATTTAGAAAATCTAAAAGATTTTTTTATTGATACGGTTAACGAAAAAATAAAATATAATAACGATATTTTAAATCGTTTGTCGTATAATTTCTCTAATAATTCCAAAGATTTTTTAAAAAATAAAAGACAAAAACTATTAATCAATATTCGTATTTATAACAATGTGTTTAAAAGTTATTTCGATTATCAAAATAATAAAATAAATAATCTTGACATAAGCATTAAACATAAAACACAAAAATTAATAGAAAACAAAAAACAAGAACAAAAATTAATTGCAGATAATTTAAAAACACTTGTTCGCAGATACATTAACAATAAAATAAATTATTTAAAAATAATAGAAATAAAAAATAATAGTAATAATCCCAATAATCTTTTAAAAAAAGGTTATACATTAACATACTCTGGAAATAAACTTATAAAATCGAAAAACGATATTAAAACAGGAGATAAGTTAAAAACTGTTTTTTGCGATGGAAAAATAATTAGCAAGGTAGAGTAAATGCTAAAATTATTTTCTAAAAAAATCTAAAGCTGTTAAACTCACTATATATGTGTTTCGATAATAAAATTTTATTATTTTGTTGTAACTGTATCCGTTGTTTGCCATATACATAGCACCTTCTTGACAAAGTCCAACACCGTGTCCGTAACCTTTGCCCGTAAATATTAAATTATTGCCCGAAACTTTTATCGAAAAAAAAGTAGAACGAAGTTTTAAATCTTTTCGTATTTGTTTAAGGGGCATTGAATCGTTTCGTAGTTTATAATATTCTTTACGGTGAATTTGTGTAAACTCAAACTCCGAGGGAGGTATGTAAATATTTTTTTCGATATTAAAACCGTTTAGTCGCAAATAAGATTTCCATTGGTTTATGGAAATTTTTTTTGTCCATTTGTAGCGTTTGCCATGTTTTGCAAATGTATCGTCAACAGCCTTTAAATAGCTTAAAGGTTTTTGCCAAGCTACCTCGGCAGGAACGGTTTCGCCACCCGAGTTTGAATGAAAAACAGCGTTTATAAGGTTTAATGTTGTATCTACAATAATAAGACCCTTGGTAGCTTTTGTAGCTTGTATTATTTTTGAACTGTGTAAAGATTTGCCATGATATGCTTGGCAATTAACATCGTCGCACAGATTATAACCTTGTTCTGCAAAACGGTTAAAATTTCGAAGAGCATAAGTTCTGCAAATAATAGCTTGTGTTTTATAATATTCGATTGACGAGGTTGAACCTCCCTCGGCTTCGACAACTCCTGCAATATAATTTTCTAAATCTACATTGTTAATAAAAAACAGAGAGTTATCTCGTATTTCTATAAAAAGATTATCGTCGTAAACACGTATTTTACCCTCGGGTTTTACAGGTTTTATTCTAATACTGTTATTTGTTTTTTTTCCTTGTATTTTAAATTTTTTAAAATAACCTATAATTTTACGTAAATTTTTAATTTCTATGGAATCTCCTTGTAACGATATGTATATTATGTCGTTACGTTTTAACTTGTATATAGGAGTAGAGTCGTTATAAATTTGATATTCGCCTGTTACGGGTGTTAAAATAATATCATTAACAGATTTATCGTGATATATATTTATGTTTATAAATTGTGATTTTGTAATTAAGGTAAAAAATATAAATGTAAATATTAAGATTAATCTCATTTGTAATATATTGATATTAATTATGTTTATTATTATTTAAGTAATCTGTAATTAACTTGGCTAATCGTTTAGATGTTCCTTTTTCTCCAATTTTTTTATTTAAAATTTTATAATTTTCAAAAATATTATTTAAGTATTTTTTATCAAAAATTAATTTATTTAATTCGTTACTTAATTTTTTATTAGTAAAATCGTTTTGAATTAATTCTGTTATAACATTATTGTCCATAATTAGATTTACTAAAGATATATATTTTATATTTACTAAACTTTTGGCTATGTAATAAGATATATTACTTGTTTTGTAGCAAACAATTTGGGGCGTATTAAAAAGAGCTGTTTCGAGAGTTGCTGTTCCCGACGCAACTAAAGCAAAATCAGAAAAGTTTAAGATATCATAAGTTTTATTATTTAGTATTTTTACATTGTAAGGAATATTAAAATTTTTATAAAAATATTTTTCGGTATAATTAGGTGCAGCTGCAATAATAAACTCAAAATCGGTATAGTTTTTTACAACACTTAACATTATCGGTAATATTTTCTCTATTTCTTGATTTCTACTACCCGGTAATATTGCTATTTTTTTATTGTTGGATAAGTTATTGTCGTTTATAAAGTTTTTTAAGGTATAATCTTTTTTTGTTTCTAAATATTCGCAAACAGCATCTTTTACAGGATTTCCAACATAATCGACATTATAACTAAGATGTTTATAAAAGTCTTTTTCAAAAGGCAGTATAACAAACATTTTATCAATATATTTACGTATTGTTTTAATTCTTGACTTATGCCAAGCCCATATAGTAGGCGATATGTAATAAAATATTTTTATACCCGAGCCATAAAGTTTTTTTGCAATTCTAAGATTAAAACCGGGATAATCTACAAGTATAAGTACATCGGGATTATAATTTTTAACGTCGTTAACGCAAAAACTCATATTTTTTTTTATTGTAGATAAATTTTTTATTACCTCGGCAAATCCCATAAATGCAAGGTCTTTATAATGCTTAATAATTTCGGCTCCTTCTTTTTGCATTAAATTTCCACCCCAAGCTCTAAATTTTGCATTACTATCTATTTTTTTTAATTCTTTAATTAAGTTAGAACCATGTAAATCGCCTGAGGCTTCGCCCGAAATTATATAATATCTCATTACAAAGCGAATTTAAAAATCATCATAATAATTCCGTAAATAACTGTAGAAAAAATTATTCCGCGTGCCGATAAAAAATAATTTTTCCATATAAATATAAAAAATACAAGTAAATTAGGAACTACACATAAACTTATTAAACTCGAGAACACATGCAACTCATGTAGTTTTATATAAAAATCAATAAACGAGTATTTAGAGTAGTTTCCAACCTGAAAAAATAAAATAGCAATAAAAGGAATAATTAACCCTACTATTATACCAAGTTTTATTGAGTTTAAACTCGATTCTATTTCTTCGTATTTTTTTTTAGTCATTTAGTCTGTTATTTAATTTATCTATAAAATTATCAGCAGTTAAATTTACTTTAATAGGAACAACGGCAACATAATTATTGGCTAAAGCCCATTCGTCGGTATTTGTGTTATCGGGTTCGGCATTTTTAAAACTACCTGTTAGCCAGTAATAATTTTGACCGTATGGGTCGGTGCGTTTATCAAATTCTTCTTTCCAAACACCATTTGTTTGTTTGCAAATTTTTATACCTTTAACTTTATTTATGTCTATAACCGGATAATTTACATTTAAACAAATACCTTTAGGAAGTTTATTTTTAAGAACATCTTCAAAAATTATTTTAGAATATTTTACGGCTAAGTCAAAATCGGCATCTTTATCATGATCGCAAACCGAGAAACCAATAGATGGTATTCCGTTAAAACAACCCTCGATAGCAGCACCCATAGTCCCCGAATAAATAACACTAATTGATGCGTTAGACCCGTGGTTAATTCCACTAACCAAAATATCGGGTTTTCGGTCGAGTAATTGATTTAATGCAAGTTTAACACTGTCAACAGGAGTTCCCGAACACGAATAAATACGCAAATTAGTTTCTTCGCTAATTTTTGTAAGACGCAAAGGACGCTTAATTGTTATTGCATGCGACATTCCTGACTCGCCTTTTTCGGGAGCAACAACAACAACATCGCCGTAAGGTTTTACCAAATCTATTAATTTAGATATTCCTTTTGCATTATATCCGTCGTCGTTCGAAACTAAAATTAAAGGTTTGCTCATAAATTATTTTTTTTATAAAAAATGTTTTAATATTTATTACTTTTGCAAAGTTTGTAAAATTAATATTATTACTTAATCAAAAAAAAATATTCAAATGAAGATTTCATTAAATTGGTTAAACGATTTTTTTAAAATTGATAAAGATTATAACGAAATAAGCAAAATATTAACAGATATTGGTCTGGAAATAAGCAGCGTAGAAAAATTTCAATCTGTTAAAGGAGGGCTCGAAGGGCTTGTAATAGGAGAGGTAAAAACTTGCGAAAAACATAAAAACGCCGATAAATTAAGTGTAACCACAGTTGATATAGGAGATAAAATATTACCAATAGTTTGCGGAGCACCAAACGTTGCAGCCGGACAAAAAGTAGTTGTTGCCACAGTAGGAACAGTTTTATACGATGGCGACCAAAGTTTTAAAATAAAAAAATCAAAAATTCGTGGCGAAATTTCAGAGGGAATGATTTGTGCCGAAGACGAAATAGGTTTAGGAAATATGCACGATGGAATAATGGTGCTTGATAACAATGTAAAACCCGGATTGCCTGCAAAAGAATATTTTAAAATCGACGACGATATTGTTTTTGAGATAGATTTAACGCCAAATCGCATAGATGCGGCATCTCATTATGGAGTGGCACGCGATTTAGCAGCATATTTTAATCAATTTAAAAAAACAAAAATCAATAAAATACCTGTTGACGATTTTAAAATAGATAATAACAATAATATAATTAACGTAAAAATCGAAAACAACGATGCATGTCATCGTTACTCGGGAATTACAATATCAAATGTAAATGTAACAGAATCGCCCGATTGGATAAAAAATCGATTAAAAGCAATAGGTTTAACACCGATAAATAACGTAGTTGATATAACAAATTATGTTTTGCACGAGGTAGCTCAACCTTTGCATGCTTTTGATGCCGACAAAATATCGGGAAACGAAATTATTGTAAAAACTCTACCAAAAGATACAAAATTTGTTACACTTGA
>JALSQC010000189.1 GCA_026985625.1 Bacteroidales bacterium
AACTTATTCCTTTTGTTCTCAACTCAATTAGCCCTGTGTTATCTGATAACCAATCTATACTATTTACGAACAAACTAACATTATCGCTTTGTATTTTTTGCTGATTTCCTTTTTCGTTAAGAGCAAAAACTCCGTTACCAATAACCACAATTTTGTTTGTAGTATCTTTTGCAAATTTTCCGTTAAATGCAGCTGCAACAACAATTCCTTTTTGATTTAAATCGGCTGCTGTCCATTGTTTTTGCACGTTAAACATAAATGGGACTTTTGTAACCGCAGCTTTTTCGGAACTATAAGCCAAAGGCATATATTTTATACTGCTATCTCCTGTAAACTCTAACGGACTTGTAAAAGGCATTATCACACCTTCTAATCCGTTTACAATAGGATTATCACTAAATTTTGAAATTATAGGAATATACGGAAAACTTATCTGTGTCATATACCTAAACATTCCGTTTTGCTGTTGCACAGATACATTTCCACACTTTGCATCGGCTAATAAAGCCGGCTTAATTTTTATACCTTTTCGCTCTAACCAAGTCTCTAATTGTGTATTATGTTCGGTTGCATAAAGAGTTTGTAAATCGCTTTTTACTCTGTTTAAAGCAAAAAAGATATTTCCGCCTCTATCTAAAAATTTATCTAAAATATTTAATTCGCCAACAGAAAAACTATCGGTTGGATTTACAATTGCAATACTGTTAATATT
Source organism: Bacteroidales bacterium (assembly GCA_026985625.1). GTDB lineage: Bacteria > Bacteroidota > Bacteroidia > Bacteroidales > JAFGXI01 > JALSQC01. The sequence continues at coordinate 713 of JALSQC010000189.1, forward strand.
GTTAGGAATTGGTGTAGAATCGTTAAGGTTTATATCTTGTATTTGATGCAAAACTTCTAAACCTGCACGCACATCTCTTGTTTGTTCGGCATCGGCTTCGCCCTGTCCTTGAATTATTCCAACAATAGGTTTATTTTTTATAGCAACTTTTTTTATTGTTGATGATAAAGAATATTCCAAAGGAGTTCCGGGTTGCATAAAAGGAATAACTTCTTTTCTGTCGCCCATTTTTATAACTGCACCAAGATATGCTTTTTGTTGTTTCATTTGGTCTTTATCGCGTACATTTATCAAAACCGGTTGAATACCGTTTTGCATAGCTTCTTTTTCTAAATCATCGTTTTCGTTCGGATTAATAATTTGATACATTACTTTACCGTTTGAACGATTTGCATATTCTATTAATAAATCTTTAAAATCGCGTTGAACAGCCGCAACCTTAGGTGGCAAGTCTTGCGAAAAATATGCTTTTATTGTTACCGGTTCATCAAGATTTTTCAATATATTTATACTTGCATCGCTAAGTGTGTATTGATTATCTTCTGTAAAATCGAGACGAAAAGAAAGGTCTGACGACAATAGGTTGATAATTAATACTATTCCTAAAATCAACCCTATACTTATTATTTGTTTTTGAAATTTCATAATTAATATATTTTAATTTCGTTTTGCTAATTTTGTTACAGAGAAAAATAAACCTAAAAATGTTATAGATAAAAAGTATATCAAATCTTTTGTATCTAAAACTCCTCTTGATATACTCTCGTAGTGAGTGCTAATATCCAAATAGCTGAAAATATGACCGAGAGCACCTGTAAAAGTTGATGCAATAACACCAAAAATTATATGAAAAAACAATCCTATAAACAGAGCAATTAAAAATGCGACTATCTGATTTTGACTTATACTACTTGCAAAAATTCCTATTCCGATATATGCCGAACTCATAAGTAACAATCCAAAATATCCTAAAAGAACGGCACCTTGATCTAAATTACCTATGCTCGAAACTGTTATTACATAAGGGAAAGTTAAAAATAAGGCAACAAATATTATAATGAGGTTTGCTAAGTATTTTCCTCCAACTAATTGCCATTCGTTAACCGGCTTTGTTAAAAGCAACTCCAATGTTCCCGAATGATTTTCTTCGGCAATAGATTTCATTGTAAGTGCAGGAATAAAAAAGAACAGAGTCCAATATGCTATTCCAAAAAATGTTCGTAAACTTGCTTGACCTACGAAAAATATATCGCTCCCGTATAGCCAAGTAAAAAAGCCGCTAAAACCTAAAAATATAATAATCATTACATAGGCAATTAAAGAGTCGAAGTAACTACGTAACTCTTTTTTTGCCATAATCCATACTGTATTCATAATATTTTAATTTAAAGTTAATTGTCTAAAAATATCTTCTAATTTCTTTTCAATAGGTGTTAATTCTGTTAACATCCATTGTTTTTCGCAACAAAGTTTAAAAACGTCTTTTTTGGCCGAAAGTCCCGGGCGACTTCTTATCTCGAACCTATTGTTTGTGCGAGAAGCAAAATCGACAAAACCAACAGTTGCCAGATTTTGTAACTCTGTATAAACAGTATTGCTATCTTCGTTTTCTATTGAAACATAAAGAGTTTCGGTGTCGCCAGACATATTTCTAAGCGATTCGGCTGTGCCATTTGCAACAATTTTTCCTTGATTGATTATTAAAATTCTATCGGCAATTGCTTCTACCTCAGGTAAAATATGTGTGCTAAGAATTACTGTTTTTTCGCGACCAAGTTCGCGTATTAGTTTTCGTATTTCAATAATTTGATTAGGATCGAGACCTGTTGTCGGCTCGTCTAATATTAATATTTCGGGGTCGTGTATAAGTGCTTGTGCCAGCCCCACACGTTGTTTGTATCCTTTTGAAAGTTCTCTTATTTTTTTATGCTTTTCGGCGTTTAATCCAACTTTTGCAATAATTTGCCTAACTTTATCTTCTATCTCCGATTTTGGAATTTGTTGAATTGCCGCAATAAATTTTAGATAGTCAATAATTGGACTATCTTCGTATAACGGATTATTTTCCGGCAGATATCCAATGTGTTTTTTCAGTTCTTCGGCATTTTCTATTAAGTTTTTTCCGTTTATTGTTATTTCTCCACTCGTTGGCGAAATGTAATTTGTTATCATTTTCATTGTAGTGGTT
>JALSQC010000190.1 GCA_026985625.1 Bacteroidales bacterium
TAATAAAATCACAAAAAAAAAATATAATAAAAATTATATCTGATAACGGTTTTGAGATTATTAATGATAAAGAAAAAATTTTAGTCGAAAAAATTAAAATTGCGGTTATAGAACTCATTCACGAGTTAAATAATGCAGATTCTATTGTTCGAAAATCAGATTATTTAATTGAAAAACTTGGAATGCCTTATCAAAAAATATCAAGAATATTCTCGGCAAACGAACCAATTACTTTAGAAAGATTTATTATTCTTAACAAAATCGAAAAAATTAAGCAAATGATTATCGACGACGAGTATAGTTTGTTCGAAATATCATATCTAATGGATTACAGTTCTATACACTATTTATCGAGTCAATTTAAAAAAGAAGTTGGAATAACAATATCCGAATTTAAAAAACTAAAAAACAAACCTTTAAAAATGTTAGACAAACTATATTAATAATAAAAAAACCGTCTTATTATAAAATTATATCACTTAATATTATTTATCTCGCGCAAATAAAGTTGTATTGTATTTTCTAAACCAAAATACAAAGCATCTGATATTAATGCATGGCCAATAGACACCTCTTTAATAAATGGAATTTTAGAAATAAAAAAATTTAAATTATCTAAATTCAAATCATGTCCTGCATTTAATTCCAAACCAATACTATTAGCATAATTTGCAGCTTTAACAAAATCGGCAATAGCACTATCTCTATTATTATAATAATTTGCCGCATACGGCTCGGTATATAACTCTACACGGTCGGTTCCTGTTTCTTTAGCGTATTTAATATTATCAAAATCGGTATCAACAAAAATCGATGTGCGTATTCCAAGTTTATGAAAATCGTAAATAACATCTTTTAAAAATCGAAAATGTTTTTTAGTATCCCAACCCGCATTCGATGTTAAAACATCGGGAGCATCAGGCACCAAAGTAACTTGCGAAGGTTTAATATCACAAACCAAATCAATAAACTTTTTAATAGGATAACCCTCTATATTAAACTCGGTTTTTATGGCTGATTTTATATCGTAAACATCTGAATAACGGATATGACGTTCGTCAGGACGCGGATGAACAGTAATACCCTGAGCACCAAACCTTTCGCAATCTATTGCTGATTTTAAAACATTAGGAATACTTCCACCGCGAGCATTTCTTAAAGTTGCAATTTTATTTATATTTACACTTAATTTTGTCATAATTCTAAAAAGTATTATTTTTAAAAATTACAAATTTAGCATTATTAAAATTATTTTATCACACTTTAATAAAAATATATGATAGCAAAGCAACTTATTTCGGAGATTATTCAACCGTTAAAAACATCTAATACAGGAACCGAAGCCATTAATTGGATGAATATTTTTAAAGTAAGCCATTTGCCTATAGTAAATAATACAATTTTTTTAGGACTAATTTCCGAAGATGATATTTTCGACCTTAACATTACAGACCAACCAATAGGAAATCATAAATTATCATTAAATAAAGCTTATGTTTTTGAATTTGAACATATATACATTGCTTTAAAAACAATTAACGAAAACAATCTTACGATTTTACCTGTTCTCGATAGCAAAAAAAACTACCTTGGAGTAATATCATCGTTCGATATAATTAAATACTTCTCAAACCTAAGCAACGTATCTCGCGAAGGAGGCATAATTATTTTAGAGATGCATCAAAACGACTACTCACTTGTAGAAATATCAAACATAATAGAATCTAACGATGCCAAAATATTAAGCCTTTACGTAAATTCAATACCAAAAACAACAAAATTAAATATCACAATAAAAGTTAACATAACCAACATATCAGGAATAATACAAACATTTAACCGTTACAACTACAACATAAAATCAACCTTTCTCGATACCGATTTAACAAAAGAAATGTATAAAGAACGTTACGAAGAATTTTTAAAATATCTTAACATATAAAACTTGAACCTTAACAATAAATACCTAATATTATTATTGCTTTTATTAATTAATATTTTAAGCAAATCTCAAAATTTAACAGTAAATAAAATTATTTTAGAAGGAAATAAAAAAACAAAAGATAAAATAATTTTACGAGAGCTAAATTTTTCTAAAGGCGATACAATAAACATAAAAAATTTACAATACAAAATTACCGAATCAAAAAACAACCTAATAAACACATCTCTATTTAATTTTGTAACAATAAAATATACAATATCAAATTCAAAAATAGATTTTATCGTTAAAGTTGACGAACGTTGGTATTTATGGCCATACCCTATTTTTGAACATGCCGACAGAAACCTATCTTCATTTATTCATAACCGCGATTGGAATCGTATAAACTACGGAATTTATTTTACAAAATACAATTTTCGCGGAAGACGAGAAATACTAAAAATAAAACTCCGAGCAGGATACAAAGAACAATATTCACTCATATATTCATTACCATTTATCGATAAAAATCAAAAAAACGGATTAACAATAGAAACATATTATTTCCGACAACACGAAATATATTACAACACTATTAACAATAAACTAGTATATTACAAACTATATAACAAATACTTATCAAAAAACTTTTTTCAAATATTATCATACAACTTTAGACCAAAATTTTTTAATACACTTAACATACAAATAGGATACAATAACATAAGTATGCACGACAGCATACTAAGCCTAAACGACAAATACTTAATTAATAACAAAACAAATATGCAATATATATTTACAAATATATCATTTACAAAAGACTTTCGTAACAATAAAATTTATCCGTTAAACGGATATTATTACAATGTAAAATTATCAAAAAAAGGATTTGGAATATTATCAGACTTCTCAATATTTAAACTAACACAAAACATAAAATATTATAAAAAAATATACAATAAAATATATTTT
>JALSQC010000191.1 GCA_026985625.1 Bacteroidales bacterium
GAGTAGTTCTACTGAGTTAAATATTGCAAATAATTCGAACTCGGGAACATTGTAATAGTTTGTCGATATTTTTGTAATTTTATTTTTGTATGAGCTAACTATTATCTCGAAATCTTGATTGTTTATTATTTTATTAAAGTCGGTTTTTGTTATATTGATAATAGCATTGTTATACGAGTCGAAGTATATAATTTTTGCAATTATCATATCATCTTCGACTGTAAAGCCTGATGTCGATTTGTATTTATAGTTGTTAATTGTTTCGCCAATAGTATCAATGTTTATATTGTTAATTAGTTTATTTGCTGTTTCGGCAAATATATCTAACTCGGGAAATGTAGTATCTATATGTGGCAGTTTTATAATTTTATCGGGTTTTTCGTCAAATATAAGACTAAATATTCCGTTATCGGGACCGATAAAGAAATGATTGTTATATTTTATTAACAAAAAATTATTTTTGTTTTGTAATGTGTTTACGCATATAAGATGTATTGTTTTATCGGGAAAGTTTTTGTATGAGTTTTTTATAATAAAAGCTAATTCTAAGTTGTTAAATTTACTTATTTTATTAGATATTTCTATAATTGATGTGTTACTGTTATTGCTTAAAATTTTGCCTTTTATTGCCGAAACGTAAAAGTCGTTTTTATTCCAATCTGATGTAATAGTAATTATATTATCCATTAAATAATAATTATTCGCATTCCCAAACAGTAACTATTGTTGTGTCGTTAGGGTCTATAGTTTTTTTGCCTTCGATATTGTCTAAATTTTCTTCGCAATATTCGCTTGCAACTGTTTCGTGGTCGTATTTTCCTTTAACATAAGTAACTTGTTTGCATTGCTTGCAGTTTTTGTAACAAGCGGTTAATAATATTGTCGAGATAATTGATGTTAATATTATTTTTTTCATTTGTTTTTATTTTTGATTAAAAACATATTCGATTATATTGGCTCCCATTTTTAGAGCTTGCAGGTGTTTTTCGGGTGTATCGTTATGCACTGTAATATCTTCCCAGCCGTCGCCTAAGTCGCATTGATAGTCGTAAAAAACAACAAGTCGGTTTTTGTAAATAATTCCGAAACCTTGTGCCGGTTTTCCGTCGTGTTTGTGTATTTTTGGCAGTCCTTTGTTAAAGTTGTATTTTTGATGATAAATGGGGTAGGAGAATGGTAGTTCTACAAATTTTAATTCTGGAAATACTTTTTTCATTTCGCGGCGTATGTATTTATCTAATCCGTAATTATCCGATATATGTAAAAAACCTCCTGCTATAAGGTAGTTTCGTAGATTTTCGGCTTCGGTTTTTGAGAAAATAATGTTTCCGTGTCCTGTAATATGAACAAACGGATAGTTAAAAATTTGTGGGTCGTCGGGTGTAACTGTTGCATTTTCGGGGGCTATATCTGTTTTTAGGTTTTTGTTACAAAATTTTATAAGGTTTGGCAACGATGTTGGGTTTGCATACCAGTCGCCACCACCGTTGTATTTTAATAGTGCTATTTTTAGGTTTTGCGAGAAACTAAGGTTTGTTAATGTTATTAATATTAAAAATAATATTTTTTTCATTTGTTTTAACTTGTAAATCTTTTACAAATTTAAGAAATTTATTAAATTACAAGCAACAATTCCTGCAGTTTCGGTTCTTAGTCGTGATTTTCCGAGTGTAATTTCGGTATAATTGTTTGTTTTAGCAAGTTTTATCTCGTTTAACGAGAAATCGCCCTCAGGTCCTATTAAAATTGTTACGTTTTTAAGATTTTTGTTTATATTTTTTAGATGTGTTAGTTTTTCGGAGTAACAATGTGCTATAAATTTATTTGTATTATTATGGTTTGTAATAAAGTCGTTAAATTTTGTAAGTTTATTTAGTTTTGGGCAGTATGCTTTTAGCGATTGTTTTATTGCCGATGTTATTTTTTTTTCGAGTCTTTCGGGTTTTATTATTTTGCGTTCGGAGTTATCGGTTAGCAATGGTGTAATTTCGTTTATTCCTATTTCGGTTGCTTTTTCTAAAAACCACTCGAAACGTTCGATATTTTTTGTTGGTGCTATTGCAATGTGTAGATAATAGTTTTGTTTGTTGTAGTTTTTTTGTGTTTCGATAATTTTTACCGAACATTTTTTATTGTTATCGTCTATAATTTTGGTTTTAAACAGGTTTCCTTTTCCGTCGGTTAAATAAATTATATCGTTAGTTTTAAGGCGTAATACTTTTGTGCAATGTTTTGATTCTTTTTCGTTTAGTGTGTAAATGTCGGAACTTATATCGGGTGTGTAAAATAGTTTCATTGTGTTGTTCCGTAGTTTTTTTTGTTTTTAGTTATATATTTTTTTTTGTGCAGCGAGCAGTGTATTTTTTAACAACGATACTATTGTCATTGGTCCTACGCCTCCGGGAACGGGTGTTATGTATGATGCTTTTTTTGATACTTCGTCGAATTTAACATCGCCTATAAGTTTCCAGCCCGATTTTGTTTTGTCTGATTTAATTCGTGTAATTCCTACATCTATTATAACGGCTCCTTGTTTTATCATGTCGGCTGTTAAAAATTCGGGAATACCCATTGCTACAATAATAATGTCGGCTGTTTTTGTAATTTCTTTAAGGTTTTTTGTTTTGCTGTGGCAAAGTGTAACTGTTGAGTTTGCGTATTTATTTTTTTGAGCCATTAATATGCTCATTGGTTTTCCTACTATATTGCTGCGTCCTAAAACTACGCAATGTTTGCCTTGTGTATCTATTTTGTAACGTTTTAAAAGTTCTACAATACCTGCCGGTGTTGCCGATATAAATGCGGGTAATCCTAAAACTAATCTTCCTATGTTAATGGGGTTAAAGCCGTCGACATCTTTTTCG
>JALSQC010000192.1 GCA_026985625.1 Bacteroidales bacterium
CATTTTTTATTCCAATATGATAACTCATAGGTTGTTTCGTTGTCTAAGTTTATTTGCTCAATCTCGTCGGTAGTTTTTACAATTTTTCTTTTTGTTGTAGAATATAGTTTTATTGTTTGTTTGTTTATTGTATCAGGAATTAAATACTTTATTTTATTATCTTTTGTAAAGATAAACTGATTTGCTGCTGGAATTAGCTTATTGTTTTTGTAGTATGCAACAAGATATGCTATATCGTTTCCCATATCGGTAAAGTTTACCGTATTGTCGTCGTATATTTTACTCCAATGTATTGCTTTCCATTCTCCCGAATTAAATACACAGATATAAGCAAAATGAACACTATCGGGTTTTTGTTCGGTTAATTTTAATTTTATATCAGCAACAGGTATATAATCTTTTGTAACATCTATATAATGACTAGATGCTAACCACCCGGGTAATTTTTCGTATTTGGGAGCTATTTTTGCTAACGATTTTTCCTGAATTGCAAATGTTTTTCTGTAAACTTTTGATTTTTTATTATCAAGTTTATAATCATACGGATTAAATTCGCCTCCCATAAATATTATAACTTTATGGTTTTTATCTATTATGGCATTCCAAGCATGATTGTTTCCTGTATTTGGCCATGCAGGTGTGTAATCGCTCATTACGGGAATGCCTTGCGAACGCATAGCATAAATAGCAAGGTTTGTCATATCTTCGCAACGTCCCATTTTATATTTCATCATCTCGTCTATACCTAAATCGGTAGGATGCCTGTAGAAACGTGCATCGAACTTATACCAAGATTTTAAATCGTTATTAATAAATATTGCCGCTTCAACAGGGTTTGTTTTGTCTTTTACCGAGTCATCAACCCACAAATATTTATTGTATAGTTTTTCTCTCCAATCCTCTATAGGTTCGTTTGTAGAACGATATGGTAGTATATACTCGCAAAACTCATTAAAGTTCAAAAATCTAGCCCATGGTTTTTGCCATGCCTTAAAGGCTAAATCTATATTTTTTATTAAATAATTACTTTTTATATATTGTAAATCGTAAATAATTGTATCTCTTACATAATCAATATCTCCTATTTTATTTTCTATAGAATCCCATGCCGAAACCATTGTTTTATAATTAGGATAATCTAATACATTAAAATCTACACGGGTTTTATTTGTATCAACTAATTTTGCTTTATAATATGCTTGTTGATACATATTTGAGATTAAAAAATATGCGGCTTTAAGTTTTAAACTATCGCTTGCATTTTTATTATAATGATTTATTACTTTTAATAATTCTTGTTTGTTAGATTTTGCAGAATCTAACATAATTTTAACATTGTCGGGAATTTTATTTGTTTGTTTTATGTTATTACAAAATGTCAAAACAAAAACTAAAAACAATAAAATAAATAAATTAATTATTTTCATTATATATGGAGTTTTAATATCAAATTTTAAATTTATAATTTTTTAATTTATTAAAGCTATAATTTGATTTTTTTTAATAAAAAAGTTATAAAACAAAAAAAACACCTTTAAAGGTGTTTTTTATAAATTTATTTTCGTCCTGATAATTCTTTTGGTATTCTTCCTGATTTTATTGTTTCTGAACGCAATCGTCGTCCAACAATACGTTCAACCATTTGTCCTATTTTAAGAACTTTATCTACATCAACTCCTGTATCAATTCCCATTTCGTCCATCATTACAATAATATCTTCGGTAGAAACAAGTCCAACAAGCGATGGGTCTTTATAATAATAAGAGCCTGTTCCTGCAACCGGCACTCCATCAACAAAATTTGCAGGTTGACCTCCAATACCTCCCATTGTCGATTCAAAATTTGTCATTCCTGCTTGTAATGCTGCTAAAACATTGGCTATTCCCCAACCTCGTGTAGTATGGAAATGTGCAAGGTGTTTTTCGGTGTCAGGAATAGAATCTAATATCATCGAAAAATAATCATAAACTCTATCAGGCGATGCCGAGCCGTCATGATCAGCATGTTCTACATCACTAGCTCCTATATCTAACCATCGTTTTGTAAATTCTAAAGCTTTTTTGGGGTCGGTAGGTCCTTTTATGGGACAACCCCATATAGTGCTAACCGTTCCGTTAACTTTTATTCCTACATCGTTTGCTTTTTTTATATATTCTTCGCTCATTTTCCAATATTCTTTAAGAGTAAGTCCCGAGTTTTTTATATGATGTGCTTCGCTTGTAGAAACCATAAGTAAAATTCTATCAGGTCCCCAACCTTCTTTTTTTGCTTCAATTGCTCGTTCTATTGCTTTTTCGCGTATTGTAACAGCTGTAATTTCTACATTATGTAAAATGTCTTTTACTTTTTTACTTTTATGAATGCCTTTCATTAAATCGTCGGCATCTTTAAACTGTGGCATTCCTTTTGGATTTCCAAAATTTGTTAATTCTATTTTTTTAAACCCTGCAAAAATTAATTGTTCGGCAAGCCAAATTTTTGCTTCGGTTGGGATAAAATGTTCTTCATGCTGAAAACCATCTCTAACTGTTATATCTCCTATAGAAACTTTTTTTGGATAATTCATATCTTTATATTTTTTAATTTTAAACTAGGTAAAAATAATTTATTTTATTAATAAATTTATAATTATTTTATATTTTTTTATACAATATTATTTTAAAACATTGCAAAAACAGAAACAAAAAAGCTGTAGAAAAATTTCTACAGCTTTTTAACTTTTATAATAACATAATTACTTTGTCCTTACAAGATGGAAGGTGCCTTGCAAATCGTATGTCTTTTCGTCTTGACCTGTGGCTTTTATTATGTAATAGTAAACTCCTGTTGGTGCATCGCCTTTGTTTCCGCCTATC
>JALSQC010000193.1 GCA_026985625.1 Bacteroidales bacterium
TAACTAAAAACAAATAAAAATGAAAACAAAATTATTATTTTTATTATTGGTATTTTTTGTATTTGCATCGGCAAAATCACAAAACAACACAAAACCTAAAGCAGGCATCTTTCTTTTCTCGTATCAAATAGATAGCAAATTAACCGAAGAAACAGCCATAAAAACAGGAAACAAAAATTTTTTTACAAACTTCAGCTCTTCGGAACCAATACCCGATTTTATTGTAGATTCTATTATTAAAATAACCGAAAGAACAATATCAAAAAAACATAATTACAATGCAAATGTAATTTATTATAAAAACAAAAAAGGTAAAGCAATTACAACAATGCCTGTAATGGTTGGTGGTTTACCTGCCGTTGGCTTTAAAAAAATAATAAAACAAAATCCCGATTATGATTATTATGTTAAAGTGTTTGCCAATTTATACTCATCGGGAGGAATTAAATTTTCGTTCGGAAGCACAAAATATTCTATTATAAAACCTCGATTTACATTAAAAGTAGTAATACTAAATAAAAACAAAAAAGTTGTTTCTAAAAAAACAATAAACTTAACCGATTTAACAAAAGTGCGAAGCAAACAAGAAGAAATGGTAAAATACAATGTTAAGTTTCAATATAAAGAAACCGAAGGACTTACACCGTTCGACTTGTTAGTTATATTTAATATGGGTATGGAAAAATATCTTAACAGTAAATAATAACTGTTATTTTTTTTGACATTTTAAAACAACAAAGCTTCCTTGTCCGTATCCGTTTTTAGAGTCTTGTATTTGATTTATATCAGTAATTTTACCAAATATGGTTTGTTTTATTGCTGTTATTTTAAACCCTGCATTTTGGCTTAATGTTATTAACTCGTCGGTTCCAAAAAATACGGCTTCGTTATAAAAAATACTTTTATTTTTTGTTTTTATGTATTCTTTTCCTATCGAACTGTTTTTATCGACAAAAGCAATAATTAAGTATCCGTTATCGGATATTATCCGATATGCCTCAGATAACGTTCTTTTTACATCATCGACAAAACAAATACTTGTAACCATTAAGGCATAATCTACCGAATTATCTTTCCACGGTAAATTTTCTGCAACACCTATTTTTATATCTAATCCGCGTTTACGACCAAGATTTGCCATTGTTTGCGACGGGTCTATACCTTGTTTTATTCCTAACGGAACAGCAAAAAGTCCGGAGCCAATACCTATTTCTATAGAGTTTTCCGGTATTTCTGCTATTTCTTTAATAGCATTAATTTCTGATTTATATGCAAATTTATTTTTGATAAACCAATTCTCGTATTCGTTTAAATTATTGTCGAAAGCAGATGTTTTAGCCATTGTTTAAAAGTTAATGTTTAGTTTAACCGTAAAAGTTCGTCCGGCTTGAGGAAAATAATAAGCCCAAGTTTTTTCGGTGCCTTGCTCATACCAAACTCCTCCGTAAGCATTTGCAATATAATCAATATTAAAAATATTATTAAACAAGAATATAATATTTGCCGATGTTCTGTTTTTAAACATCAAATTATACGATAGTTTTATATTATTTATAAAATACGGGTCTATTTTTCTATCTTCGCTTGATGTATTATCGAAATATTGTTTTCCTACGTATTTCGATTGTAAACTAATGTTAAAATCTTTATAAATATTATAGGTAAGGGTGTTAGATGCTATAATTTCGGGCGAGAACGAAATATTTGTTTCGCCAATATTTGTAGCTTCGTAAGTTTTATTCCATAACGAATCGTAATGGTCGGCATATTCTACAAAATTTAAAATTTTATTTTGCGATAGAGTTACATTTGCCGACCAATATATTTTATTAATTATTTTTGTATCAAAAATTAGTTCTATTCCTCGCCTATAGCTGTCTTTAACATTTGTTTTAATTTTATATCCTACGTTATTTACTTCGCCCGTATTTATCAACTGATTGTTATACATCATATAATACAAATTAATACCTAAAGCATATTTTTTTTGTTTTAACTGATAACCGGCTTCGTAATCGTATAGAGTTTCGAAAGTCGGCATTTTAGTTCCTCCTTTTTTTGTAGCTTCTTTTATATCGCCACGAGCAGGTTCTCGATTAGCAACGGCAAACGATAAATATGCTCGGTTTGCAGAATTTAAATCATAATTTATTCCGAATTTAGGATTTATAAAAGTCCAATTATGTTTTTGGTCTAAACTAACCAAATCGTCGTCGGGTCCGGACATATCATAATTTATAAAACGGGCTTGAATATCGCCAAAAGTTGATATTTTTTTTGTTAAATAATATTGAAGTTTAAAAAAAATATTTTTTTCGGTTTTAATACCTTTGTTTTGATACCATTTGTAATTATTGGGTATTGATGTGTTAAATTTACTCCATTTAACGTATCCAAAATGGTTGCCATCGTATTTGTTTGCCGATGCTCCAAACGTTGCATCTATTTTATTTTTATGATAATTTGCCGAAAAAACCATACCGTAAAAAATATTATCTAACCATTTTTGTCGAATCATATCGCTTGCCGAAATTGTGCTATCGGGAAAAATGTAATTATAATTTCCTGTTGTTAAAATAGTATCGTTTAAATAAATTGGTTGTAATCCGTAATCTGAAAATTTATTTTTTCCGTCCCAATCATCAGTTTCGGGAATATATTGTTCGTAATATCCTTTTCCGGTTGTTGCGTGTAAAGCTGCATTTATGTTTAAATTTGAATTAATCTCGCGAGTATAAAGCAGTTGATAATGATTTTGCCAATAGTTATCGGTTTGATTATCGTAAAATTGTTCATTTCCATTGTCGTCGATATAACGTCCGGCAGGATTAAAATTACGTATTG
>JALSQC010000194.1 GCA_026985625.1 Bacteroidales bacterium
TCGATGGTGGTGCATAATTAACTAATCCTGCAGCAGGGTATACGTTTAGCGATGTTCCTATTACAACAAAAATATCGGCTTGTTTTGCAATATCAATTGCTTTGTTTAGCATTGGAACGTTCTCGCCAAACCATACTATATGCGGACGTAATTGTGAGCCTTTTTCGCATTTATCGCCAAGTTTTAATTCCCAATGTTTTAGTTCGTAAATTAGATTTTCGTCTATTGTGCTTCGTGCTTTTTTTAATTCGCCATGTAAATGCAGGACGTTTGAGCTTCCTGCTATCTCGTGCAAATCGTCGACGTTTTGGGTTATTATTTTTACATTAAAATATTTTTCGAGTTCAACTAGTTTATAATGAGCTTTGTTTGGTTTTGAGTTAAAAAGTTGTTTTCGTCGTTGATTATAAAAATCTAAAACAAGTTGTGGATTTTTATTCCACGCTTGCGGACTTGCAACCTCGGTAATATCGTATTGTTCCCATAGTCCTCCCATATCACGAAATGTTTTTATTCCGCTTTCGGCTGAGATTCCTGCTCCTGTTAAGATTACAAGATTTTTCATAATAGATGTTACATTACAAAAAATAGAAGTTCTAAGTCTTTATAATCTAAATTAAATTTTTCGGCAATAAATTTATTTATTAACGTGCCTTTGTATAGATAAAAACTTTTAAGGTAATCGATATTTTCTTTTGCAAAAGTTCTAATATCTTGGTTATAACCAATTTGCAAAATAAACGGTGTAATAATATTGCTTATTGCGTATGTTGCAGTTCTTGCTACTCGAGCCGGTATATTGGGAACGCAATAGTGAATAACATCGTGTTTAACAAAAACAGGGTTTGAGTGTGTTGTTAGTTTTGATGTCTCGATGCAACCTCCCTGATCTATACTTATATCAACAACTACCGAGTTTTTTTTCATTTTTTTAATCATTTCCTCGGTAACAAAAAATTGGTGTTTTTCGTCTATATATTTTACTGCTCCTATTACAACATCGGCAGTTTTAATTGCCAACTCTAAAACTCTGGGTTGATAAAGTGCTGTAAAAACTTGTTGGCTAAAACTGTTTTTTAGTCTGTTTAATTTGTTTATTGATATATCAAAAACTTTTACAAATGCACCTAATCCAAGTGCTGTTCTTGTAGCTGATGCTCCTGCTGTTCCTGCTCCTATTATTATTACCTCGGTTGGATTTATTCCTGTGATTCCTCCAAGCATCTCGCCTTTTCCGTTATGAACATTGCTTAAATATTCGGCTGCTATAAGCACCGACGTGCGTCCTGCAATATCGCTCATCGACCTAACTATTGGGAAACAATTGTTTGTGTCTTTTATGTATTCGTATGCTATTGCCGTTATTTGTTTTTTTATTAATAGGTCGAAATATTCTTTTGTGCTGTTTGCCAAATGTAAGTTTGATATTAATATTTGGTTGCCTCTAAGTTTTTTTATTTCGTTTATTGTTAACGGCATTATTTTAACAATAATATCGGCTTTTAGAATATCGTCTAACGACTTTGTTATTTCTGCTCCGTATTTTTTGTAGTCTTCGTTGCTAAAATTTGCCGAGCTTCCGGCATTGCTTTGTATAATTACTTTGTGTCCGTTTTTTACTAATAAATCGACGGCAAACGGTGTTAACGGAACTCTTGACTCGTTGTTGTGTATTTCTTTTGGTATGCCTATTTTATATTTTTTTTGTTTTTGTTTTTGCTCTAATTTTTCTTCTTTAGGTAATAATCCCGTTTTTGAGATATTAACTTTTTTTAGTGTTTTTGTGCCTCCCATAAATTATATTTTTAACTTTATAAAGTTAGTTTATAACATAATTAAAAACAAATTTTATGTAAAATAAATTTATAAAAAAATATATATGTATTTTAACATATTATGAAATCTTCGATAATTTTATCGCTTATAAAAAAAGTTTTTTCGGTAAGTATAAAATTATTATTGTTGGTTATTACAGCGTTGTTTGTTTTGTATTTTGATAGTTGTTTTTTGTAATGGTTTATAAAATCTTGGTTAAACTTTTTGCTTAAATCGTTGTATTTAATTCCCCATTTTGTGCGAAGTTTTGTAATAATATAATCGTTAAATTTATCTTTATCGCTTAGTATCTCTTTTTCGTAAAATATTTTATTTTTGTTTACAAATTCTATATATTTTGATATATCGGATATGTTCCATTGTCGCGATGTTTTATTAAAAGAATGTGCTGATGGTCCTAATCCGAGATACTTTTTATTTTTCCAATAATTTGTGTTGTGTAATGAGTATTTTTTTTGTTTTGCAAAATTTGATATTTCGTAATGTTCAAATTTATTTTCTTTTAAAATTTGCGTAAGCAGGTTATATTGTTCTATACTTAAATTTTCGGTTACCGGTGTAATTTTTTTGTTTTTTATATATTTATAAAAAACTGTTTTTGGTTCGTATGTAAGATGATATGCCGATATATGCAAAGGATTGTATTTTATTGCTGTAAGTATGTTTTGTTCCCACTTTTTAATATCTGAGTTTGGTAGTCCGTAAATTAAGTCTATACTAAAGTTTTTTATATCTGATTGTAAAATATTTTCGATTGCTTTATTTGCTTGTTTTCCTGTATGGTTACGGTTCATTAATTTTAGGTCGTCATCAAAAAAAGATTGCACTCCTATGCTTATTCGGTTAACTCCTAATTGTTTTATTTTGTTTATGTAGTCTTTTGTTAAATTTTCGGGGTTTGCCTCTATTGTAAATTCTTTTAATTTAGACAGATCGAATGTTTTATGTATTTTGTTTATAATTTTTTTTAAATTGCTAATATTAAGT
>JALSQC010000195.1 GCA_026985625.1 Bacteroidales bacterium
TTTTCGGTTATAAAGTCCTAAATTTTTTAATGTTTTATTTACAAGTTCGGTTATTTCGTTGTTTGATTTATTTTTAAAACAAAGTTTTGCGTTGTAATATAGGTTTTCGAATACTGTTAGTTCTTCGATAAGTAAATCGTCTTGCGGAATGTATCCTATTACTCCTTTTAGTTTATCGGCGTCTTTTATAAGGTCTATTCCGTTTATAAGGACTTGTCCACTTGATGGTTTAAATAGTCCTGATAATACGTTAAGCAGTGTGGTTTTTCCTGCACCGCTTGATCCCATTATGCCTACAAGTTTTCCTTGATTCTCGTTAATGTTTATGTTGTGCAGTCCTATTTCTCCGTTTTGAAATTTATATTCTATATTATTTGCACAAAACGATAGTTTTACGGTATCTAAATTGCTAATATATTTTGAAACTATATCGGTATAAAAGAACGGTTTACCAACCGACAAACGTAATGTACTACCCGGAGCTAATATATGTATGCGTTTTTTGCTTACTTGTAGTCCATTTAAAAATACATCGCTTAATCCGTTGTATTTAAAAAAATATAGATTTGTGCTTGTTACTTTAAGTATTTTTATTTCGCCTACAACAAAGTCTTTTAGTATGTATTTGATTTTATTGTTTGATTTTTTTTCTTTTGATATAATTAATATGTTTTCGGAGTCTAATTTTTCGGTTTTGGTTTCGATTACAAATTTTTCGATATCCGATACTTCGTTAAATGTTATATTAAATACTTCGGCTACCGTATTAATTATGGACATACGTTGTTCTGTAAACATACGGTCTGATTCTACAAACTCAAACAATCTTACCAGAACAACTACTTTTTGTTTTTGAGTAAGTGTTTTATTAATTTTTTTTGCTATTCCGAGTATTTTAACAGAGTCGCGAACCGATGTAAGTTTTCGTTTTTTTGTTTCGGCTTCTTCTTCTACTACTTTTTTTCGTTTATTTATACCTACTTTTTTATCGAAAAGGGCAATATGTTCCGATACTTTTGTATCGTTAACTTGTTGTTTTAAAAAAGTTAATACAAAATCGCGTTCTGATTCGGCTAAACCAACATCTTGCTTTGCAATAATTGCAAAGAGTTGCATTAACGCTTTTAGAATTTCTTCGCTCATTTAGATATTTTAATATGATATTTGTTCGAAAGGTATATCAACAATATCGGCATATTCTTCGCCGGCTTCTTCCATATCTTCGTCGTCTTCGGGGAAATACCATTTAACTAATACTTCTATTCCGTTTTCGTACATTTCTTCGAGTTTTAATAGTATATCTAAAAGTAGTTTTGATGATGATGTATTAAAGTATGTAAGTTTAAATTCAAATTCTATTTTATCTTTATTATTTTCGGCATATTCGTCGAGCCATTCTAATATTGGGTCGTAAAATGCTGTTACATCTTCAGGTAGTGAGCGTCCTGATATTTGAAATAAATGGTTAGTTGCATCTAATATTACCGCCGGGGTATCGTCTGTTCCTTGTATTTTTATTATTTCCATTTTTCTATAATTTAGTTATTTCTTAAAATAGTTGATGTTAATATAAAGAATGAATTTTCGTTATTTAATTCTTTAAAATTATATATTAATTTGTTTCCTGTCTTTCGTGCTATATCAATAAAGCCTAATCCTGCACCTTTTTTTTCGGATAGTCTGCCTTCTTTTATTTGTTTTTTATGTAAATCTTTTAACTCGTCTTTGTTTAGTGTGTTTATGTGGTCTAAAAGTTTTTTTAATTCGGGAATTTTTGTTTTTGATATAACATTTCCTGTTGTAATACTATATTTGTTTTCGCTTTTGTGTACCATAAAAATACCGCGTCCATCTTTAGATGCGTATGTATTTTCGTATGCTTCGGCATGTTTACTTATATTTTGCAAACATTCTACCATTACGTGAAAAACTTTTCGTTGAACCGAAGAGTTTTCTTGTTGATTTTCCATGTTTGTTTCGGTTAAAGATGCAAAGGCTTTAGTAACATCGTGAGTTATTTCTCCTTCGTAAACTAAATTAATTTCTTTGCTCCTCATTGTTTCAAACACCTCGTAAACATAGTCTAAAAAATTAATTTGAGTGTTATCTGTATTATTCATATTTTAAAAATTTTAATTTTTATTAAATATACTATTTTTTTTTAAAATTCAATGCCTATTAATAAAACATCGTCAACTTGGTCTGCTTTTCCTTTCCACTGGTTAAAATCTCGTGCAAAAATATTGGTATATTCTGCTATTGTTTTGTTTTGTTTTATTATTTCTCTTATTCGTGCTGCTTTATATTTTTCTTTATTTTCGCTAATTTGGTCTGGTAATCCGTCTGAAAAAATAAATATTTTATCTGATTTTTTTATTTTTATTTTATAGTTTGTAAAATTTTTCTCGAGTTTCTTTTTGTGGGGTATTCCGCCAATAGCTTTTCTATCTCCTTTAAATTGTTGTAATTCGTTGTCTCTAAAAAGATACATAGGGCGGTGTGCTCCTGCGTATTCTAATGTATTATTTTTTGTATCTATTTTGCAAAATGCTATATCCATTCCGTCGCGTGCTTGGGCTCCTTCTGCATCTTGCCTTAACGTTTTTCTAACTCGTAAATGAAACTCGTCGAGTATTTGGCTTGCTGTTTGGTCTTTTTTATGGTCTACTACATTATTTAGTATAAAGTATCCTATAAACGATAATAATGCTCCCGGAACTCCGTGTCCGGTACAATCAACTGCTGCTATATATATAAAGCCGTTTCGTTTAAAGAACCAAGGAAAATCGCCACTAACAACATCTTTTGGTTTATAA
>JALSQC010000196.1 GCA_026985625.1 Bacteroidales bacterium
ATCATTATAATAATATAATAAAGTATTTTGCATATCTTGAATAGTAAAATACATTATTCCATCGGCATTAAATAATATTTTCCCAAAATAATTTGTAGTAAAATTAAATATAATATCCCAATTATTTGTAGAATAATTAAACTTATAAACTTGTATATCGTCGACACCAAATAATTCGTGAGTAACCGGTGATTCTGCTATAGTATATAAATTCATAGAATCTTGTTCCCAAACTTGAAATTGGGCGTTTGTAATATTGTTTGCAAATATAATTGCAATTAATAGAAAGGTAATTTTTAATTTTTTCATATTCTTTGTTTTTAGGTTATTAATTTATTTTTAATTATAAATAATCTTTTTTATAAAAGTATTGTTTTTATTATACACTTTAATAAGGTAAATACCCTTAGTTATTTTTAAATTTTTTAAATATATTTTATTTTTTTTGTTTGTAATCTTGTATTCTGTTATTTTTTGTCCTTGTAAATTATAAAGTCCAAAATTTATATTTTTATTATCTACATTGTTAATATCTATATTAATAACATCGTTTGTAGGGTTTGGGTAAATTTTAATATATGTATTATTAAAAAGTTTAATAGGAGCCAATGTTATTGTATCGGCATAAGCTCCACCTGTATTAACTGTTGTATCGACTAAAAAATTTAAGTTTGGTATGTATGGATTTGTATTTGTTATATGCACACTATCGTATGTTGTTATATTTGGTATTCCCGGGTATTCTAAAATTACTTTGTAGTATCCTGTTTGTAACGATGGTATATGGTAGCTTCCTTCGTTATCGACCGAGTTTATAGCAATGGGGTCGTCGGTTGGTTCTTGTTCTATAATAATTTCGGCTCCGGGAACAGGCTCGCCTGCTGCTTTACTATAAGAGTGATATTTTACTGTGCCTGCAACTTCGCCATATCCGTTTGTGTTTGGTGGTAAGGTTAATAAATTAATCGAGATATTTTGAGTATCACAACTTATGGTTACTGTATTTGCCGAGTCGTATGATAATGCTCCTCCGTAATATGTATTTACCAAACCATTGTTTAACAATGCTGTGTCTAAGATAGTAGTCTTTACATAATAATTATAATTTAATAATCCTGTAAAATGTGCTATTCCGTTAATATCGGTTTTTGCTTCGGCAAATTTATTATATCCTGTGCCGGGTAAAGGATGCCTGTAATAAAGTTCTACTAAAACTTGATTTTTGGAAACATGGGATGAATTATCGTTAACATTAACATTTAAAGAACCTCCTGTTAATATAGGTATAGTAGTTTCGTTATAAAGTGCAACCCAAATATATCCGTTATCGGCAATAAATGTGTTATTAACAGATGCACTTGTTGTTTGCATATCTCCGGAAGTAAATGTAAACCATTTTTTTCCGTCGTAATATGTTAATCCTATATTTGTTGATACCCAAATATTATTGTATTTATCTAATTTTATATCATGAATCTCGTTACTGTTTAAATATCCGTCTTGCACTCTGTAATTAAATATCTCGCCCGTGTTTGCTTTTTTAAATATGCCGTAATTATCGGTTCCTATCCAAATGTTTCCTTTATTATCGGCGGCAATACAATTAAAATTTGATATATTTTGATTTATGTCGGTTTTTGTAAAATTTTCTGATAATGTTGTATTATTAAAAATATAAAAACTTGTATTTGTGCAAACGTAAGTATAAGTAGAATCGGTAAAAATATCTTTAACAGAACCGTTAATTTGCGATGTTAGGTTTTGCCAACCGGATGTTGATGTTTTTACAATTAGCCCGTTATCGCCTCCTGCCCAAATATTATTGTATTTATCTACGCCAAGGCATTTAATATTATTGGGTAAAATATTTGTGCTATTGCTAATTGTGCCATTTGCAAATGTTTTTAATCCGTTTATTGTTGCAATGTAAATACTGTCGGCTTCGCAAATGTCGTAACAAGTGGTGCCTGATAAAAAAATTACATTTGACCCTAAATATGCAAACGAAAAGCCTGTGCTACCTGCCACATAAACTTTATCGTTATTAACATAAATGTTATTGACACTATTTCCTGCACTGGAGGTAAATGTGCTATCGAAACATGCTTGTGCTTTTAGGTTTGATGTAAACAAAAAGCCAAGTGTTGTAAATAAAATAAAGATAAATAATTTTTTCATATTACATTAATTTAAATAAATTGTAAATGTAAAGAAATAACATACATAAGTCAATGTTATATGTATTTTTTTTATTAACAATTTATAATATGCTTATTTGGATTTACCGATAAACGTATTTAGTGTATTAATGGTTTGTTAAATATAATATTGTTATTATGTAAAATAAATAAGTTTATTACTTAGGATATTCTATTCTTGCATGATAAATACTTAAAAGTTTTTTTTCTAATGCCGATTTCACTATTTCGATATCGTTAAAGTTAATATTGGCTCTGTTATATTGTTTGTTTTGCATTTGCGAGTTAATAATATTATCGATTAATTGTGATATTGTTTCTTTATTTACAATTTTCATTGTTCGCGATGCAGCTTCAATAGCATCTGCCATCATAAGCACAACAGTTTCTTTTGTATTTGGACGAGGTCCGGGGTAAGTAAAGTCGTTATCGTTAATTTTTTTATCGGGATATTTGTTTATGTATGATTTATAAAAATAATATGCTTTTGATGTTCCGTGGTGCATTCTCATAAAGTCAATAATTTGACTTGGCAGATTATATTTTTTTCCCATTTTAACGCCCTCGGATACATGGCTTATAATTATTTTTGCACTTGCGTCGAAATCTAATT
>JALSQC010000197.1 GCA_026985625.1 Bacteroidales bacterium
GATACAAAAATGAAAGCAATTCACAACACTTCATTCTCTTAATACGGATGTAATTACACTGTGTTCAATATGTCAAAGATACAAAAATGAAAGCAATTCACAACTATACTTTGTTAGCGGTTGTTATTCTTCAAACTGTGTTCAATATGTCAAAGATACAAAAATGAAAGCAATTCACAACACAGCTTTGTTATACTGTTTTAATCGCTCTACTGTGTTCAATATGTCAAAGATACAAAAATGAAAGCAATTCACAACATAATTTAATCGTTAATTAAAAAATCCTCAACTGTGTTCAATATGTCAAAGATACAAAAATGAAAAAAAGTCAACGTTAGTTTTATTATAAAAAAAGGGGCTTTACAACCCCTTTTAAATTAAATAAATATATTAATATCTGTAATGGTCGGGTTTATACGGACCTTCAATAGGAACTCCTAAATAATCGGCTTGTTCTTGGGTAAGTTTTGTTAGTTTTACACCTATATGTTCAAGGTGTAAACGAGCAACTTCCTCGTCTAAATGCTTTGGTAAACGATAAACATCAATATCAAGATTTTTTTGCCATAATTCGATTTGAGCAAGAGTTTGATTAGTAAACGAGTTGCTCATTACAAATGATGGATGTCCTGTTGCATTACCAAGATTTACCAAACGTCCCTCAGATAATAAAATTATTGAATGACCATCGGGAAAATAGTATTGGTCAACTTGAGGTTTAATATTTACTTTTTTTATGCCTTCCCAATTTTCTAATTCCGATACTTGAATTTCGTTATCGAAATGTCCTATATTACAGACAATAGCTTCGTTTTTCATTTTAGACATATATTCGGCAGTTATAATATCTTTGTTTCCTGTTGTTGTAACAAATATTTGTCCTTCTTTAATAGCTTCTTCCATAGTTGTAACCTCAAAGCCTTCCATAGCTGCTTGCAAAGCACAAATTGGGTCAATCTCGGTAACCAACACACGAGCTCCGTAAGAACGCATAGAATGAGCAGAACCTTTTCCAACATCGCCATAACCTGCAACAACAACCACTTTTCCGGCAATCATAATATCGGTAGCTCTTTTTATTCCGTCGGCTAAAGATTCGCGACAACCGTAAAGGTTATCAAATTTTGATTTTGTAACCGAGTCGTTAACATTTATTGCAGGAAAAAGTAATTTATTATTTTCCTTCATTTGATATAATCTATGCACTCCTGTTGTTGTTTCCTCAGAAACACCTTTAATTTTATCAGAAAATCTGTGCCAACGGTTTTTGTCTTTTTCTATACTAGCTTTAATACGTTTAAAAAGTTCTATTTCGTCTTCGGCAGGATTCTCGGCATCTAAAACCGATATATCGTCTTCGGCTTGAGTTCCGAGGCTTACCAAAAGAGTAGCGTCTCCACCGTCGTCAACAATTAAATCGGGACCATTTCCATCGGGCCAAGTTAAGGCTTGTTCGGTGCACCACCAGTATTCTTCTTGAGTCTCGCCTTTCCATGCAAATACGGGAACTCCTGCTTTTGCAATAGCAGCTGCAGCATGGTCTTGTGTCGAAAATATATTACAACTAGCCCAACGAACATCGGCTCCAAGTTCTTTTAATGTTTCGATTAAAACGGCAGTTTGTATTGTCATATGTAACGAGCCCATTATTCTAGCACCTTTTAGGGGTTTGTCTTTTCCGTATTTTTTACGTAACGATATTAACCCCGGCATTTCTGTTTCGGCAAGTTCTATTTCTTTTCTTCCAAAATCGGCTAAATTTATATCCTTAACTTTATAAGGTAAATTTAAGTTTAGTTCTAACATAATTATTATTATTTTATAAATTAAAATTTTATTCCAATTTACAAAAGTAGTAAGTCCTTTTAAAAATCAATAAAATTGTGTAAAAAAGTTACTTTTTTTTATTGTTAATATAAATGATTAGTATATTTTTGCGACACTTTAATAAAGAATAAAAATTTTTAATAAAATTAAAATCAAATATTTATGGAAAATTTAATGTATTATTTACCAATTGCAGGAATAATAGGAATTATTTTTATGATTTTTAAATCGGCATGGGTAAAAAAACAAGATGTCGGTAATAAAAAAATGGAAAAAATATCTAAAAATATTGCCGATGGAGCTATGGCTTTTCTAAAAGCCGAATATAAAGTGCTCTCGGTTTTTGTTATAGCAGTAGCTGTTTTATTGATTTTTAAAGGCGAGTCAGAGGAAAACTCAAGTGCATTAGTAGCTGTTTCTTTTGTTGTTGGAGCTTTAATGTCTGCTTTAGCAGGATTTATAGGTATGCGTATTGCAACAAAAGCAAATGTTAGAACAACAAATGCAGCAAGACAATCATTAAACAAAGCTTTAGAAGTTGCTTTTTCGGGAGGTTCGGTTATGGGACTTGGTGTTGTATCGCTTGGTGTTCTTGGCTTAAGCTCATTATTTATAATATATGCAAATATTTTTGATTTTGACTCAGCCAACGGATTAACAATGGTTTTAAATATAATATCAGGCTTTTCGCTTGGAGCTTCTTCAATTGCTCTATTTGCTCGTGTTGGTGGAGGAATTTACACAAAAGCTGCTGATGTTGGTGCTGATTTAGTAGGAAAAGTAGAAGCCGGTATTCCCGAGGATCACCCTTTAAATCCCGCTACTATTGCCGATAACGTAGGCGATAATGTTGGAGACGTTGCCGGTATGGGTGCCGACCTTTTTGAATCTTTTGTAGGTTCTATAATAGCAACTATGGTTTTAGGAGGAGTATTTTATACAATACCTGAATTTAGCGGATATAAATTAGGAGCT
>JALSQC010000198.1 GCA_026985625.1 Bacteroidales bacterium
GCTTAGTCCTGTAGGTTGTAGTTTAAGTGTTCCGTGTAAAGTTGCTACGTCATCATACATATCGAATGGTTTTTTTTCGTCTGATGCAAGAAGTTGGTCGTCGTATGGTAACCAGTGTATGTATGTTTCGTTTGAATGAACTGTTGGATACTCTATGCCTGATGTTTGTTTTTTGATATTAAAACTTTGGGCATGTGTGTTCATTGAATCAGGAAAGAAATTAAAGTCGTTAGATTTTGTTATAGATGTTAAATAGGTAAAATCCCCATTTCCTTTTAGTCCACGGTTACTTAATCTAATATCGTTATGGAATTTACCTTTTCCTCCGTAAATTTGTATTCCGTTAGGTGGCGATTTTCTTACAAATCCTAATGAATAATCTGGCATAACTCTAAGTTTTTGGTCGAATGGCGGAAAGATTCCTCCTGACACAAAGTGACCATCGAAGCCTAATGAGTTTGTCGAGAATGTGTTTAGGCTGTCGATTTCGTAGGGAAATATCTGAAAATAAAATTTATCTCGTTTATAAACTCCTTTGTTTATACTTTTTTTGTCGTAGTAAACAAATGAATTTTTCTCGGATTTAAATATGGGATATTGTGCTAAACTTTTATTTCCCGATTTGTTATTGCTTTGGTCTATAAGTAGTTCGCCTTTAACGTTTTCGATTGTTGAGCGAACTGTTATCATTACAGGCATACCATATTTATCGCGTTTTGGTGTTGCTACTTGCATTTTAAGAGCATCTACGTTTGGCATATCAATTTTAAATCTATCGTAATTAAAATAAAATTTTGTACCTCGAAATAAAAAGTTTCCTGCTCTTACTTTTCCGTCGAATTCAAAATTTCTGTTTCGTAATAAAGTAATCTCTTCGCCTCGTGGGTATATTGCCACGTTTTGCGAGTCGCTAAGATGTATTAAATGCACTCCGTGAATTTTAAACTCGTAGTTTAACAAACTAAGTGATGCGTTTGTGCTTGAACCTGTTTTTGATGTAAATTTTATTACGTCGTAATCTTTTTTTCCTACGCTTGCTTTTAAATAATCGTATAGTTTTTGTTTTACCATAATCATCTGATTATCAAAATTATAATCTACAAATCCTGCAAAAGCAAGTCGCATTATATATTGTTTTGTTTGTGGAATTGATGCTTTTAAAAAATCGGCAAAGTCTGTAAGTGGAAATTCTTCGCTTGATGAGTATTTTACAAATTTACGAACTACAACTAATGGGTTTTCCATATCCATACCTTGTAAATCGAGGTATTGACTTTTGCTGTAAAAGTCTGTTGATTGAAATTGTCCTACTTGGTTTGTTGTTCCTTTATTTACCGAGAATGTAATTTTTGGGTCGTCGATATTCCACGATACTTCGCCTACATCAATTTCTACTTTATGAAATGTGTCGTAGAATGGTGCCCGTGTCATTTTTTTTCCGTTTCGTATGAGTGTAATATTTCGATTTTTTTTATTAAATTTAAAATATAATCCGGGGTGATATATCGAGTCGGTATCTAGTTTAAACGTAACAATAGCTGTTGAGCTTATTATATCGTTTTTGTTAAATATAAAAAGTTTTGATTTTGCTATAAAAAATAATGTATCTTTTCGATATACTTTTATTGATGCGTAGTTATCGTTATTTCCGGAGCCTATAAATTTTGCTCCTTTCATTGAGAATCCTCCATCGTAATCGACATTTTTATATATATTTTTTAATGAGAAACGTTGCGAGTATGATGTAAATCTTGGATATGATGCTTTTTGTCCGTGCATGTGTGCTAATATTTTTTCTTTAATGTTACCTTCTAATGAATGGTCAAAATAATATAGGTTTGTAAATGTAACTGAGTCGGCTTCGAAATTTGATTTTCGCATATCAATTTCGTAATGTTTTAT
The DNA here is from genome assembly GCA_026985625.1 of Bacteroidales bacterium. Taxonomy (GTDB): domain Bacteria; phylum Bacteroidota; class Bacteroidia; order Bacteroidales; family JAFGXI01; genus JALSQC01. Next base: position 1,903 of record JALSQC010000198.1, read on the forward strand.
AATTGCAAAAACACTATCGGGTGGGTAATTTGCCCGTTCCCAATTTATTTTTCCGCCTTTTCCTATCCATTTATTTGTAAGCGGAAAATATGTTCCTTTTGTTGAGTATATATTTGAGCTATCGGTTTTTGCATAACATGTAAGGTTTAACGACGGAAAAATAACTTTTAGTTTTTTGTCGTATTTATATTCAAAATTTTTATTATCGGTTTTCCATGTTGTAGTAGTAGATTTAAAAATGTTATTATTTTTTATAAGTTCGTATGTTCCGTCTAAAAAGAATTGTATTTTTCGGAGTGTTGTTTTTCGATTTTTTAATAAATCGTTAAATGCATTGTTCCAATTATGATAACTTTCGGCTGATTGTTGCGAAGCCGAAAAAGCCATAATTACATTTAAATAACTTACAAAGTGGGGAACATTTCTACAACGTTTTTTTAACATTTTGTTCATGTTAAAAATTATCGCTTGTTTATCGTTGTTTGTAAAATATGTGCTTGTATTCCAAACCGGTTCAAATTTTTCGAAAAGGGCTTTTCCTTTTTTTGCATTATTTTTTTCTATAAAGTTACTAATTTGTTTTAAAAATTTATCGTTATTTTGCGAAAACTCTTTAATATTTTGCGAAAATATATTTATTGATATTGTTAATATTATTATTGTTAATATATATCTCATTTTTTTAATAATTTTAAAAAATATTGTGTTATAGCTTGTAAAAATAAAAGTTATAATTTTAATGTGCAAGATTAGATTTAAATACTTATTAACTCTAATAATTTGTCTTTAAATATTTATTAAATTGTTAATTTTTTGTTGCACGTAACATATTTCGTTTACCGGGAGGTCCGTCGGGTTGTTCTATCTTAAAATTTAATGATTTTAAAATGCGTTTTACTTCGCCGTTTACCGAATAAGTTACAATAATTCCATTATCATTAAGGTTATTGTGTATTTTATTAAATATATTTTTTGTCCAAAGTTTAGGTTGTATATTTGGAGCAAAAGCATCAAAAAATATTAAATCGTATTTTTTGCAAAAATTAAAGTTTATAAAATCTTCCTCGATTTTTTTTAGATTAAATTTTTCTGATATTTCTATATCTGTATTCCAATATTTTTTAAATTTATTTATAATGGTTGTATCTTTTATATTTAAAAGTTTAAAATAATTTAATTTGTTATACTCATCTAATGTTAATGGGTATTTTTCGATAGATGTATAATTTATTTTTATGTTTTGCTTTAATGTTTCTAAAAATGTAAGTATTGCATTTAGTCCTGTTCCGTAACCTATCTCAAAAATATTAATATTTTTTTTGTTAATATATTTAAGTCCATTGTTTATATAAATATGTTGCGATTCTTGAATTGCTCCATGTTTTGAATGATAATTCTCGTTAAGTTCGGGTATTTTTACAGATACCGAACCGTCATTTGTTATAAAAATTTCACGTTTTAGCATTTTTTTGTATAATAAAAAAGGCTGTTATTTTTAAACAGCCTTTTTTGAATTTATTTTTTTGTACTTTATTTAATAATAATTTTTTGCATTATTGAGTTTTCGGCAAAATTTACTTTTAAAAAATAAACTCCTGCATTTATTTTAGTAACGTTAATGTTTGCATTGTTTGAGTTAATATTGTTAACTAAAACTTTATCTCCTACTATATTAAATAATTCAACAGATGTAATTTCTTTTTCTGATTTTACTGTTAAATTATTATTTGCAGGAATTGGATAAATTTTTGTATTATTTAATAAATTTTCTAAAATACCTGATGATATTACTATATCGCTTGCTCCTCGTGGATTTAAATGATAATAATTGTATCCGTAATCCATAACACCTGTTATATCATATACTTCGTTAAGTGTAGGATTTTGGACATACATTGAAGATAAAAAGTCGTCGATTTTTACTTCTACCGAGTTATTTGTAGCCGACCATACACCGTAAGTAGATGATGATGGTGTTGAAACACAAGTTAAATTATTAATTTTTACAAAAACTCCTTCGTAGTCTTCGGTATTTGCTTGTGTTGCTGTAATTACAGTTGGAGTTACTGTGTTACCCGAAGATATAACTGTAAAATTTTTAACGTATGTTAATTCTGTAAAATCATAATATTCAGATACTGTTGCTTGTAATCTTACAGAATCACCTACATTTGGGTGATTATTATAATCGTAAACATAAATACCGCTCCAAGGTCCTGTACCGTCTTGTATAAAATAGCCTTTAATACTGTTATAATTGGTATCTAATGCTGTTACAACTCCGGAAACTATTACCGAGTCTCCATCAAATGGTGAACTTGCTGTTTGTCCTTGAACAGCCGAAATTGTTGTTGCTGTTTGAGCCATTAATCCTACCGATATAATAACTCCTAAAATTGTTAAGTAAAGATTTCTCATTTTTATATTGTTTTAATTAATAAATACATTTTTTGCAAAGTTAAGCATTTTTTTTAATTACATCTAACACTATCTAATTTAACATCGTTTTTACTAACAATTGTTAATTGATAGTTGTTCCCGTATTTTGTCATTATTCCTGTTATAGTGCCGTTTCCCGACGGAATTGTATCTCCTGCAAAATTAGCATATCCGCTGGTTCTTACAATAAGCGAGTCGCCTGTGCAATTTTTTAAATATTTGTTTAATGATATTTGATTAACAGGATCGGCATAAGTTGTTCCTAAATCTTTATCTCTAAATTGAACGTTTTGTAGTTTTACTAATTTGCCAACATATATATCAAATATATGGCCGATTTGGACTGTTGTTGTTGTTAATTCTTTAGGGCATGATTTTCTAAACATATAATCTTTTAATAATGTTACAGGTATTCGTCCTATGGTTGTATTATTGTATAGTCCCATTCCTAAAACAAATATTGCTGCATTGTCGTCGTGTTCAATATTTAATCCGTTTAATTTAATATACACTTCCTGTCCCTGATTAAATTCGTTATACAGGTATGTTCCGTCAACAGATAGTTTCATTGCTCCTGTAGAATCTTCGATATAAATTTCTTTATATATATTACCTTCTTCGTCGCTTGATATAATATTTGCTTTAAGTATTAAAGATGAATCGTTTGGAAATGTAAAAACTGTTTCGTTAATAGTATCTAGTTTTCCGGTATTAAACATTTTTTGAATATCAAATATAGATACATTTGCCGACAATCCTGGGTCTTCGTTGCAAGGATTAGGTATTTGCGGCTCTGTAAAATCTTTCTTTACACAACTGCTTGTAAATATTAAAATTGATAAAGAAAAAATAATTATTTTTTGTATTCTTTTTGTCATAATATTTTATTGTTTTAATTACATCTGTTATTTGTCATTATAATATCGTCGGGTTTTATAATGTATAGTTGATAATCTTGTCCGTATTTTGTAAGAACTCCTTTTATACTTCCATTTCCGCCGGGAATTGTATCGTTTGCAAATGTTGCATATTCGCTTGTTCTTACTATTAGAGTGTCTCCATTACAATTTTCAATTATTTTGTTTGTTCCGTGTCCTCCTGAGTTATTAGGGTCGAAATATGTTGTTCCCACATCTTTATTAACAAACTCTACATTATCAAATTTAACATATTTTCCCACCTCGGTATCGTAAAAGCTACCTATTGTTAATAATTTGGGATTTAAATTGTCGGGTTTAGGACATGATTTTCGAAATATATAATCGTTTACAAAGTTGCTTGATATTCTACCGACATCGCCGTTGCTTATATCTTTACCTAATATAAAAATAGCTTCCCATGAGTCTTTTTGTATATTTAAATCAGATAATTTTATTTGTATAACTTGACCTAAATTAAAATCGTTGTATAATTCTTTTTGATCGATTGATACTAACATTGCTCCCGTAGAATCTTGTATAAATAATTCTTTATAGAAGTTCCCATATTCGTCGCTTGAAACAACGGTTGCTTCTAAAACGTAATTAGAGTCTTTTGGAAATGCTAAAATATCTCCTTGTAATGTGTCTAATTTTCCGGTATTATACATTTTTTGAATTTCAAATATATTTATGTTTGGTGATAATCCCGGATCTGCATCGCAAGGGTTTGGCAATTCGGGTTGATCAAAATCTTTTTTAACACACGATAGCAAGCTAAACGATGTAATAATTGCCAATATTATTGTTAATTTTATATTTATTTTCATTTGTTTATAATTTTGTCTTTATTGATTTTTAATAAGCTAATAAGTTTTTTTTTAAAATCGCAAACCTAACATTATAAAATAATTTCTGCCATATGCATAAAAATATTTTGGAGGAAATCTATCTACATCTCTATTTATGTAATCGTAACGTAATTGTTCGTAACCTCCTGTAATAAAATTGGTATTGTTTAAAATATTATTAATACCTACGTTTAGATATATGTAATATGTGTTTGATTTTATTTTTCCTATTAAACTTTCTTCGGTTGGTGTATCGTGACTAATTCGCCATGATTTACCTCCAAAAAAGTCAAGAGTAAAAGCGGGGTTTAATTTTTCTTGATTTATTATTTTATCCCATTGTTCGCTATTTTGTTCTACTGCATGTGTTCCATCTGGGTTTGCAAGTGCGTCTATTGTTCGTCGTTCAGGATTAAAGTCGAGATAAATATTATCAAAGTAATTTGCATTAAAATTAACAAACCAATATTTAGGACTTCGATATCCTAATCCTAACGAATAAGCATTTTGTGGACCGTTAGCTTTAAAAAAGTATTTTTGATAAACGGTTTTAGGCTTTGCAATTTGTGTTGCATCGTTGTCTTGTATAATAACTGCAGTTGGTCTGTTTGTATAAATATTTTGACCTCTTGCTGCAACTAATGTTGCCGATATTGTTGTAGTTATTTTTATTTCGGAGCCAAATTCTATCCCTGCATTTTGACTATTAATACCTGTAAGTATATGGTTTGTAAAATTATGATACAAATCGTTATAAAAACTACGAACTCTTGTTTGATTCTGAAACGCTGTATAATATGCTGTTAATCTTGCTTTTATACGTGGTGCTCTTAAATTGTAACCTAATTCGCCTGAATATATTGTCTCGTTTTGCAAATTATCTACTACAAAATCTCGTGTTCTTGGCGATACATAAGCATTTCGCATATATGGTGCTCTTGTTAAATAGGCTCCTTGTGCATAAAAATAATTTCTACCGTTCATTTTATATGTAATCCCGCCTTTTGCTCCGTAGTTTATAAATTTTTGTTTTTTTGATTCTCCATAAGAATTATCAGGAAATTTTCCGTTTTTCATATATCCTGTTCGCCAAAATGTAGTATATGACGCATCTCCCGAAATGAAAAAATCAAATTTAGAATATTTAAATGTCGATTGAGCCCATAAGCTCGATTTTGTTTGATTTAAATCGTAATTGTAACCAAATTTATCTCCTTTTTTTACTATTCTGTTAGGATTGTTTAAATCGTTTTGATAAAAATCTTCGTTTGAAGGATTATCTCTTTCGGCAAATTTATCTATATCAACATAATAATCTCCGCCAAGCAAATCGTCTATAATTTTGTAATGATTTCCTTTATACATCCAAAAGTTAATACCTCCGTCTATTGTTATGTTATCGTTAAATTCGTTATTTACAGTTATATTTGCTATTTCTTGTTGATAATCGGTTCTTCTCTCTTCTATAATATATTTTGAACGTTTTTGTGCATTTTCATCAATATTTTCGCTATTTATTTTATAAAAATTTTCCCAATTTAATTGCGAGTTATTTATAAAGGCATTTGCTACATCTTGCATCAACGACGAATCGTTTTGATAACTTGGTAAATATCTGTAATAATCGGGACGAGGATCCATTGTGTTATACCAGTCTAATGCTGTTGAACCATATTTACCAAAAGTATATGCCAATGATGTTGTTATTTTTGTTTTTTCGTTTAATTTAAAGTAATCATTTAATATAATGTATGGTTTGTGAGAACGTGCAATTCTGGAATTTCGTTTTTCGCCGTTTTGATATCCCCAATACGGATTATAATAATTGTTGTTTAACAAATCGTATGCTTCTTGTGTCGAACCGCCTGCTTTTCCTCTTTCGGCAGGAGAGCCGAATCCTGTTAGAGTAATGCTGTGTCTTGAATTTATTTTTTTTTCTATTGAACCAAAATAAGACCATGCATCGTAAAATGTAGCAGCTTTGTATCCCTCTTGTCCCCAACGTCGCGAACCTGAAAATGTAAAAGCCCAACCGTTATCCATTATTCCTGTTGAATGGGTAAACATAATTCTATTTGAATATGAACGATTTGATATGGCATAACTAACTTTTGTTCCTTTTGCTTGTTTTGATGCTCTGGTATTTATATATGCTCCGCCTCCTATGCCTCCAAAATCGAAATGCATTTTATCTAACCCGTTAACATATTGTTTATTTCTTGTTGCATCGTTTAATCCGCCCCAAACCGACCAAAAAACTCTGCCGGACTCTATATCGTTCATTTGAATTCCGTTTAAAAAAACATTTGTGTTTTCGGAATCGTAACCTCTTATTCTAAATCGTCCTGCACCAAAAGTATAACCCGCAGTATTTACAAAAACATCACGCGATGCTTGTAAAAGACTGTAAACATCTTGTGTTTCCTCGTCGCTATCGAACTCCGTTGAACTAACAGAAATTTCAGGCATATCCAATTGTAAATTTATTGTAGAATCTTTTTTTTCTAAAATATTATTTTGTGCCGATAAAAATAAAGAAAACGAAAGTAGTAGAATTAATAAAGTAAAAAATTTCATTTGTTATAATTAAATTATTATTATAAATTGTTATTTTAATTACATTGACTATACATTAATGTGTGTAAAATATTAACATGCAAATATATATTATATTTTTTAAAAAAATGTTAACTAAAAGTTAATTTATTACTTAAATAATTTAAGCATTAGTGTTATAAAATATATTATACAATATGTGTTAATTGGTTATAAAAAGCATATAAATAATTAATTTACAAAAAAAATACATCAATTATGTATAGTAAAATAAAAAATATATATTTGTTTTTAATTTTAATTTTTTTTTATGGAAAAAACATTTGCAAATTACACGACAAATAATAGAATAGGCTATATTACCTTAAACCGCCCCGAAAAACGTAATGCCCTTAACGATGTATTTGTTGAAGAATTAAAAACAATTTTTAATTATGCCGAAAGCGATAACAAATCTAAAATATTAGTTTTAAAAGCAAATGGTGATGCTTTTTGTGCAGGAGCAGATTTAGCATATTTAAAAAAATTACAAAACAATTCATACGAAGAAAATTTTATAGACTCGAATAATCTAAAAGAATTATTTGATCAAATATACAATTTAAAAAAACTTGTTATAGCACAAGTCGAAGGTCATGCCATTGCCGGAGGCGGAGGATTAGCTACTGTGTGCGATTTTGTATTCTCGATACCCGAGGCAAAATTTGGATTTACCGAAGTAAAAATAGGATTTGTTCCTGCAATTATTTCGACTTTTATTTTACGAAAAATTGGCGAAACAAAAACCAAAGAACTACTGCTTACGGGTGATTTAATTTCTGCAGAAAAAGCTCAAAATATAGGATTAATAAATTTTATTACTAATAAGGAGAATATAAATACAGAAGTAAATAATTTTGCCGAAAAAATATGCAAAAACACATCAGGCGAATCATTAAAAATAACAAAAAAACTTATATCAGAAGTTCAATCTATGAGTGTTAAAGAAGCATTAAATTACTCTGCAGAATTAAATGCAAAAGCACGACAAACCGAAGATTGCAAAAAAGGAATAACATCTTTTATAAATAAACAAAAAATAATATGGTAAATGCAATTTTTTTTTTATTTTTGTTTTTTAATAAAAAATCTTTATGAGAATTAAACATATATTTTTATTTTTTATTACGATTTTTGTTTTTTATTCTTGCGACAAGTTCGGAGGTAGCAGTCAAGGGGTTATTACATACGAATTAAAATATCTCGAAGACGAAAAAGACAAACCCGTTATTAGTTTACTTCCCACAGAAATGAAATTTTATTATAAAGACAACAATACATGCCAAAAAGTCGAAGGTTGGATGTCTATATTCAGCATAATAGGTATCTCCGATTTTAAAACCGGCACAAGATATGCTTTACTAAAAATAATGGCCGATAAATATATGTATAAAAGCACAGGTAATACTGCATTTGGTTACGACGAAATGAAAGGCAAAAAAATAAAATTTACAAAAGAAACCAAAGAAATTGCCGGATATAAATGTAAAAAAGCAATTGTAGAATATAAAGGCGACGAATACGAAGTATATTACACCGATAAAATAAAAATAAAAGACCCTAATTGGAATAATCCATACAAAGAAATAAACGGTGTTTTAATGAAATATCAAATATCAATGTTTGGCATAAAGACTGAAATAACCGCTACAAAAGTAGAAAACATAGAAATCGACGACAATAACTTTGTTGTTCCCGATGGTTATAACGAAGTTACCAAACAAAAAATGGAAGATGTAATTAACAATTTAATGTAATATATTATGAAAAAACTAACAAGTATTTTATTTATTTTAACTTTATTAATATCGTTATCGGTAAATGCTCAAAAAAAAGCAAAACCATTTACAGGAGTAATATCTTTTAATATTTCTTTTGAAGGAAGAGAATTAGAACCAAACGAAAAAGCTCAAATGCCAACAGAAATAAAAACTTATTACGGAAAAGACAATTTAATTAGAACCGATCAAATATCAGCTATGGGCTCAGTATCGTCAATATCAAATACCGCTACAAATGAGTCAACAGTATTGTTCGATATGATGGGACAAAAAATGGCTGTTAAATCAACAAAAAAAGAATACGACGAATCTGTTAAAGATTTAAAATACGATGTAACATACACCGACGACACAAAAACAATTCTTGGATACAAATGCAAAAAAGCAATAGTAAAAGATAAAGACGGAAAAGAAATGACCGTTTATTATACCCAAGACATAAACGTAAATAATCCAAATGCAAACAATCCCGCTTTTAAAGATATTAAAGGTGTTGCTTTAGAATATACACAACCAACAGCCGACGAAGATTTAACACTACACCTAACAGCTAAAGAAGTAAAAAAATCTAAAGTAAAAAAATCTATGTTTACAATACCGGCAGGTTACAAAACAATAACTAAAGAAGAATTTAAAAGTATGATAGGTGGTTAATTATTTTAACCACAAATAAATTACAATCCTCATTTTTACGAGGATTTTTTTTTAATATAATGACAAAGAAAA
>JALSQC010000199.1 GCA_026985625.1 Bacteroidales bacterium
GTCGTGATTATAAAACTTTTGATTTGTATTTTTTGCTTTGTAATCGCTAAAACGCACAATACCGTATTTTTTATAAATAATTGGTATTTCGTTTGCTTCGGAGCCTTGCGAAAAAGTTGTTTTACCGCGAGTGTCAACAAATTGTTTTGCCCGTTCTACATATTCCCAATAAACGGTCCACATTTCCGATAGTTTTATTTTTTGATTTGTTTGCCTGTAAATTTCTGATTCCATAAACGATGTGGCCGAAAAACACCAACATGTGCCTGTATTGCCTTGCGAAACAGGTTTGTTGTGATAAAAAACGGTATATTCGTTTAAATCGGGATATTTGTTTTTTGATAAATCTACACTTAAATATTTGTAGGGTTTGTAATTTTTTTTACTCGATTTGTAATTGGATATGTCTTTTAAAATAGTATTGTAATAATAACTTTCGCCTTTTTCGTATGTTTTAAAAATGGCTTTGTCTTTATTTTGAGAAAAAATATAGTTTGTAATTAATAAGAATAAAATAATTGTAAGTGGTTTTTTTATCATTAAGATAATTATATTTATTATGGTTTAACAAACTCATACCATAAAAAAGCTCCGGCTGTTTCGCCATCTTCTTTTGCTGTTCGTTGCAGTTTTAATATTGTTTTACTTATTTTATTTATTAAATATGTTCCGTTGTTTTTTTCGCGTTCGGTAATTTCAATTGTTTTTTTGCCTAATGCATTTACTTTAATTATATATTTTGCCGAATCAATTTTTGTTGTATCGGAAGAAATGGTTGTTATTATTAGATTGTCGTTTTCGGCAAAATCCCACGATACGTTTTTATCGATAAAATACTCGTTAAGAGGAACCATGTTCCATTTGCCTTGAATTTTATTTGTTACTCTTTTTTTGCACGATACTAACAGAGTAATTGTTAGAATAATTATTAATAAATTTATTTTCATAAAATAGGATTGTTATTTTATTTGTTTCACAATTTTACTACATTTTTTTATTTTTAGCAATATATTTGATTAATTTTATGCTTTTTTGTAAAAAAATATAAAATATATATATGATTTTTTCGGTTTTATACGATTTTTTTAAAAGATATAAATTTCTACTTTTTTTATTTATTTTTATAATTCTTACGTTATCGGTTTATTTCTCGACTCAAGTAAAATTGCAAGAAGATATAACAAAGCTGATTCCTAATAACGATAAAATTACGGAATTTAATTCTACTTTTAATAATATAAAATTTCTTGATAAAATAGTTGTAAATGTTTTTTTTACAGATAGCACAAAAGCTAATTCCGATAGTTTAATTAATTTTACAAATACACTTACCGATACTTTAACTAAAGAGATAAAAGGCAAACTTGCCGACGATATTGTTTATAAGGTTTCTAACGAAAGAATGTTAGAGTCGTATAACATTATTTACAATAATTTACCTTTGTTTTTAAACAAATCGGATTATAACGATATTAAAACTTTATTAACCGATTCTAACATAAAAAAAACAATTGAGAGTGATTACAAATCGTTAATGTCTCCTGCCAGTATAGCTCTTAAAAAATTTATTATTAAAGATCCGCTAAGTTTAACAGCAATTGTTTTAAAAAAACTACAAACGTTACAAGTAGATAAAAATTTTAATTTACAAGATGGTTATATAATATCAAAAAATAATAAAAATCTTTTATTTTTTATAGTTCCAAAATTTTCAGGAACCGAGACAGGTTCTAACAGTAAACTTATTTCTAAAATTAAAAACATAATTACATATGTAGAAAAAAAATATAATTATAAAATTAAAGCCGAGTTTTTTGGAACTCCGGTAGTTGCTGTTGGAAACGCAAATCGTATAAAAAAAGATATTTATTTAACAGTAACTATAGCAATGATATTGTTATTAGTCTTGTTAACTTATTTTTTTAGGAACAAATTAATAATACTTATAATTCTTTTACCTGTAGTTTTTGGAGCCTTAATAGGAGTTGCAAGTTTAGCAATTTTTAGAACAACAATTTCGGCAGTGTCGCTTGGTGTTGGCTCGGTATTGCTTGGTATATCAATAGATTATGCCTTGCATCTTATAACGCATTTGCGTGATACAAAAAATAAAAACATTACATTAAAAGATATATCTTTACCAATGTTAATGAGTAGTGCTACAACGGCAATTGCTTTTTTGTGTTTATTTTTTGTGCATTCCGACGCTTTGCACGATTTAGCTCTTTTTTCATCAATAAGTGTTACGGCATCGGCTCTTATAACATTAATATTACTTCCGCATCTTATAAAAAATATAGATAAGACAAAAACAAATAAAACAAATTTTATAGATAAAATTGCAGGATTAAATTACCATAAAAAAAAATGGTTAAATATTACCATAGTTGTTTTAACCATAATTTTTACATTATTTTTAAAGCATGTTAAGTTCGATGGCGATTTAATGAAAATAAATTATTTGAGTCCCGAGTTAACACAAACACAAAAAAATTTAAATAAAATATCAAATATATCAAACAAAACAATTTACATTGTTGCAAAAGCAAGTAATTTACAAAAAGCTTTGCGTTTAAGCGAGAGATTAAATAATAAATTTAAAAAATTACAAAAAAACAAAGCTATTAATTATTATATTAATATATCGGACTTTTATATGTCAGACTCGCTGGCAAATATCAGAAAAAAACAATGGATAAATTTTTGGAACGACTCTTTAAAAATAAAAACAAAAAACAAATTAATAAAATATAGTAAGCAGTATAAATTTAAAGAAAACACATTTAATAAATTTTATAAACTTATTAATAACAAATTTGATACAATAAATAAGCAAGAACTTAATAATTTAAAAAATCTTGTTTTAAACGATTATATTGTCGATAGCGACAGTTTAAAAGCTGTTGTTACAATGATTAAAACAGATAATAAAAACCGATTTAAAATATATAATAGCTTTAAAAACATAAAGAACACAATTATATTAGATAAACAATATATTACCGAACAGTTTATAGGTGTTCTAAAAAAAGATTTTAACAGATTAGTAACAATATCGTTAATATTAGTTTTTTTATTTTTATTAATAATATTTGGACGTATAGAACTCACATTAATAACATACATACCAATGCTTGTTAGCTGGGTATGGACTCTTGGGTTAATGAGTGTTTTCGGATTAAAATTTAATATATTAAACATAATTATATCGACATTTATTTTTGGCTTGGGCATAGATTACAGTATTTTTATAACACGAGGATTATTACAAAAATATCAATTTAATGTAGATAATATAAAATCGTATAAAACATCTATTTTATTATCTTCAATAACAACTATTTTAGGTATAGGTGTTCTTATTTTTGCAAAACATCCTGCATTAAAATCAATAGCAAGTTTGTCGATTATAGGTATTTTATCGGTAATAATAATATCGTTTACGTTACAACCTGTAATGTTTAATTTTTTAATAAAAAACCGAGGAAAAAAACGCAAAATGCCTGTTAATACAATAGATTTATTTTTCTCGATTATTGCTTTTTCGGTTTTTATTACATTTGCTCTAATTTCTACAATTATAGGCTTAATATTGTTTTATTTAGTTCCGGCAAAAAAATCGTTTAAACAATTATTACTACATTATATAATTTATTTCGAAAGCCGTATATTTATATTTATAATGTTTAATGTAAAGAAAAAATATATAAATTTAAATCGTAAACAATTCTCTAAACCTGCAATAATAATTGCAAATCACCAATCACATATCGATATTCTATTAATGTTGGCTTTGCATCCTAAAATGATTTTGCTTACTACCGATTGGGTTCAAAATAATCCGTTCTATGGGTTAATTGTGAGGATGTTAGAATTTTACCCCGTTTCAAAAGGCATAGAAAACGGATTTGAGCTTATAAAAGAAAAAGTAAAACAAGGTTATAACATTGTAATTTTTCCTGAGGGACATCGTCAAATCGAGTCTAAAATAAAACGATTTCATAAAGGAGCATTTTATTTGTCGGAGAAATTAAAATTAGATATAATACCAATACTTTTGCACGGATTAAATTTTACTTTAACAAAATACGAGATATATCTAAAATCAAGTATAATTACATTAAAAATTTTGCCTCGAATAAAATTTAACGACAACAAATTTGGGCAAAATTATTCCGAAAAAGGAAAAAATATAAATAAATATATGCGTAGCGAATTTCTTAAGCTACGTAAACAAATAGAGACTCCCGATTATTATAAACGCTTGTTAATAAACAATTATATTTATAAAGGACCTGTGCTTGAGTGGTATTTAAAAATTAAAATACGATTAGAAAAAAACTATAAAATATTTAACGATATAGTTCCTCGTTCGGCAGAAATATACGACGTTGGTTGTGGTTATGGATTTTTATCTTATATGCTTAACCTTGTATCGGAACAACGAAAAATAACAGGAATAGATTACGATTGTAAAAAAATAGAAACAGCAAAAAATTGTGGAATAAAAAATGATAATGTTAATTTTATTTGCGACGATGTTACAAAATTTAATTTTAATAAAGCCGATGTTTTTATTATTAATGATGTTATTCATTATTTATTACCCGACCAACAATCTAAACTAATCGAAACCTGTATAAAGAATTTAAAAAATAACGGAATACTTATATTAAGAGACGCAAACAAAGAACTCAAAAAACGTCATTTTGGAACTCGATATACCGAGTTTTTCTCTACAAATTCGGGATTTAACAAAACAGCAAATAAATTAAATTTTACATCAAAACAACAAATAATTAATATAATAAATAAATTTAATGTAACTTACGAGATTATAGATAATACAAAATTAACATCAAATATTATTTTTATTATAAAACAGCAAGTAAATGAATAATTACGATACCATAATTATTGGCGGAGGATTAAGCGGTTTGCAAGCGGCATACATCCTTGCAAAAGAGGGACAAAAAGTTTGTGTTTTAGAGCAACACCACACAATTGGAGGTTGCTTGCAATCTTTTAAACGTAAAGATGTTTTTTTTGATACAGGAGTTCATTATATAGGTAGTTTAGATAAAAATCAAGTTTTGTATAAATATTTTAAATATTTTAATTTAATAGATAACATAAAATATAAAAAATTAGATATAGATGCATTTGATGTTATAAATTATAAAAATAAAGAATATAAATTTGCACAAGGTTACGATAACTTTGCTGATAAATTAATTAAAAAATTTCCTAACGAAAAAAACGGAATTTTAGCTTATATAAAAAAAATACAAGAAATTGAACAAGTTTTTCCTTTGCATAATTTAAAACCCTTAAAAACGACTTTAATTCCACGCGATGTTTTAACAATAAATACAAAAGCATTTATAGAGTCGGTAATAAAAAACAAAGATTTACAAAATATATTAGCAGGAAACAACGCTCTTTATGCAGGTGTTGCCGATAAAACACCATTTTATATGCATGCACTTATTACAAGTTCGTTTATAGAAAGTTCGTATCGTTTGGTTGGAGGCAGCCAACAATTAGCCGATAGTTTAACCGAATCAATAAAATCGTTTGGGGGCGACGTTTTTGTAAATAAACAAGTTAAAGAAATATTAACCCAAGGCAAACAAGCAACACAAGTTATTACCAAAACGGGCGAGGTTTTTTCGGCAAAAAAATTTATATCGGCAATTCATCCGGCAAATACACTTAAAATGCTAAAAACCAATGTAATAAAAAAAGTTTATCGTAACAGAATAAATAACTTAAAAAATACATCGTCAATGTTTATTTTGTATGCAAAACTTAAAAAAAATAAAATAAAATATTTAAATTATAATTATTATAAAATATTTGATAACGATGTTTGGAACGGTTATAATTATACAAACGACAATTGGCCTCGCGGGTATTTATATGTAACTCCCGCAAATACCGAATCAAACAAATATGCCGATACATTAACCATTTTGTCGTATATGAATTTTGCAGATGTAAAAAAATGGGAAAATACTACCGTTGGAAATAGAGGAAACGATTACTTAGAGTTTAAAAAACAAAAAGCCGAACGGCTGTTAAATCTTACCGAAAAAACTTTTCGGGGAACAATTAGTGGAATAGAGTCGTATTACACATCTACACCATTAACGTATCGCGATTATACAGGAACTCCCGATGGCTCGGTTTACGGAATATTAAAAGACAGTAATGACCCGTTACCTACTTTTATATCGCCACGAACAAAAATAGAAAATCTGTTTTTAACAGGACAAAATCTTAATATGCACGGAGTTTTGGGTGTTACTATTAGCTCGGTAGCAACATGTTCCGAGATTTTAGGGTCAAGCTATATTTTAGATAAAATTAAAAAAGCACAATAAAAATTGAGAACTTTAAAATTAGCAATATTAATACGTTTATTAGTGCTTACTGTTTTAATAAGCATATTTCTTTATATGATAATTATTCCTTTGCCAAAACCTGAAAATACCGATTGTTTAAATCTTAAACGCGAACAAATAAATGATAGCACATATTTTATAAATAAATCGTGGATTACAAAAAACAAGCAAGGCTTATACGAGATGTATATCGAGGGACAATCGGGATTTGAGATGGGAGTAATTAACGGAAAATTGTCAAAAGAATTAATCGATAAACAAGAAAAAATATTTGTGGAACAAATTGATAAATATATTCCGTCAAAATTTTATCAGCATTTCTTAAAATATTTTATAGGTTGGTTTAATAAAGATATATATAAACAAATACCAAAATCGTTATTATTAGAGATTTATGGCGAATCGTTATCGTTTTCGGATAAATATAATTACATAGCTCCAAAATATCAACGGGTTTTAAATTTTCATGGAGCTCATGATATTGGACATGCATTGCAAAATATGAATCTTGTTGCTTGCACCGGTTTCTCGGCTTGGAATGATATGTCAGCCGATAGCTCGTTAATTGTTGGTAGAAATTTTGATTTTTATATAAACGATGCCTTTGCTCAAGACAAAATAGTGTGTTTTTATAAACCTCCAACAGGTTATAACTTTGTTTTTATAACTTGGGGAGGATTTTTAGGTTGTGTGTCGGGAATGAACTCGGCAGGGTTAACAGTAACCATAAATGCTGCAAAATCAAAAATCCCATATTCGTCGGCAACACCGGTGTCTATTATAGCACGCGAAATCTTGCAAAATGCCAAAAATATTAATCAAGCATATAAAATTGCCAAAAAATATAAATCGTTTGTTAGCGAATCTTTTTTAATATCATCGGTAAACGATAACAAAACAGTAGTAATAGAAAAATCGCCCGATACTTTAGATATTTATAAAACAAATGAAAATTATATTATTGTTACAAATCATTTTCAGGGCGATGCTTTTAAAAATACAAAATTAACAAAAGATAATATAAGAGATAATGCATCGTTTTATAGATACGTAAGGGTTAAAGAATTAATTAAAAAATATAAAAAATTATCGCCACAAATTGTTGCTAAAATTTTGAGAGATAAAAAAGGTTTACTCAATAAAAATATAGGGCTTGGAAACGAAAAAACTATAAATCAATTAATTGCTCACCATTCTGTTATTTTTAAACCAAAGCAACAAATTATATGGGTTTCGACAAATCCGTATCAACTTGGAGAGTATGTTTCTTATGATTTAAATAAAATATTTAATGATAATAAAAATCCTAAAAATTCAAATATTATAGCCGAGGAGAGTTTAAATATTGCTGCCGATAATTTTAAAAATTCGTTAGATTTTAAAAAATATAAACTATTTCGTAAAATATATTTCTTTTTTAAAGATGTAATTAATAATAAATTAAGTGTTAATATAAGCAATAAGTTTATTGATAATTTTATAAAATTAAACCCTGATTATTATCTAACATACTCAATAGTAGGCGATATTTATAAGTATAAAAATGATAAAGATAAAGCTGTAAAAAATTATAAAACAGCTTTAACAAAAGAAATTGCACGTAAAATAGAAATCGAACATATTACAAAAAATTTAATATCAATTATTAATAATAAAGAAAATAATTAAGACTTGTTTTTTATAAATTCCTCTATTTTATCGGGATTAGATATTATTTTTTTCATTAAATCAACGGGTTTATCATCTACAAGAATATCGTTTTCTATTCTTACACCTATATTTTCGTTTTTAATATATATGCCGGGTTCGCAAGTTAATATCATACCTTTTTTTAGTTTAACGTTTTTGTTGCCTACATCGTGAACATCTAATCCCATAAAATGAGCAGTTCCGTGCATAAAATATTTTAGCAATTCAATTTCTTTTTTATTAGAGTCTTTGTCGATAAGGTTTAAATTTACAAGCTCGTCAATCATAAATTTATTTACAGTTTTGTTTATAATATTTATTGTATTTCCGGGCACATATAATTTAATTGCTTTTTGTTGAACCCGCAAAACTGCGTTATATATGTCTTTTTGGCGTTTTGTAAAAACTCCGTTTACGGGAATTGTTCGCGAGCAATCCGATGCGTAATTTGCATACTCGCAACCAAAATCTATTAAAACCAAATCGCCGTTTTTTAGTGTATCGTCGTTTTTTACATAATGTAAAGAGCAAGCGTTTTTTCCTCCGGCTACAATTGGAGCAAACGAATGTCCCGATGCTCCATTTCGGGTAAATTCGTAAATTAATTCGGCTTCTATCTCGTATTCTTTTATATTTGGTTTTATTGTTTTTAGAACTCTTTCAAAAGCTTTTTGTGTTATATCTATAGCTTTTTTTATAATTTTAATTTCGTCGGGTTGTTTTATTAATCTCAGTTTGGTTGATAGTTTATTTATATTATAAAATTTTTTGTTTTTTAGCAAGCTAACAGTCTCGGTTGTCTTGGTATTTATATATTGTTTAATATTGTTTGTAAATAATTTTTTTGTTTTTACATTAGAAAAAATAAATTCCGATGGTTGTAATTTTTTTATTAATTTTTGTTTAAAATCAAATGTATCGAAGTAATATATTTCATTAATTTTTGATATTTTTTTTGCTTGTGTTTTTCGTAATTTTTTACCTTCCCAAGTTTCGAGTTTTGGGTTTGGTTTTAGCAAAAACAGATATTCCGATGTTTTGTTATTATTTTTGTGTAAAATTAAAATAGATTTTTCTTGTTCTATTCCCGAAAAATAAAAGAAATCGGAGTTTTGTCGGTAGGTATAATTTTGGTCTCCGTTTCGGTGTTGTTCTTTTGCCGAGAAAAAAATTACAGTAGAGTTATCGGGTAATAATTTAAAAAGACGTTGACGATTGGTTTTAAAAAAATCGGGATTAATTTTTAAATATCTCATTGTGGTTTAAATTTTATAACTAATTTATATTATTGCAAATATTTAGTTATTATATTTTTTTTATTTATCAAAAATCTCTAATTCGTAAAGAACAGGCCAACGTTTACCTGTTATATAAAAATGGTTGTTTTCTTTGTTGTAAGCTATTCCGTTAAGGACGTTATCGTTATCGCCTTTATATTCTTTGGGAACAAGTTCTGTTAAATCTAATTTTTTTATAACTTTTCCGTTTTTTGGGTTTATCTCTACAATAAAATTACTTTGATATATATTTGCAAAAATATTTCCGTTAACATTTTCGAGTTCGTTAATATAATTTACGGGTCCGTTATTATCATAAACCTCAATATCATATAATTTTGTAAAAAAATCTTTTTCGAGAACATAAAGTTTATTAGAGCCATCGCTCATTATTAAGTCGTTGCCGTAGTTAGTTATTCCCCAACCTTCGGTTTGATAGTTAAAAGTATTAATAAGTTTAAAGCTGTTTAAATCGTAACGGTATGCTGTTTTCGACTGCCATGTAAGTTGAATAATTTTATCGTCAATAATAACAATTCCTTCGCCAAAAACGTTATCGGGTAGATTGTATGATTGAATAATCTCGTCGTTTTCTATTTTTTCTTTTCGCAGCATAGACTCTTTCCATTGTCCGGTTCCTTCGTAAAGATAACCTTTATAATATATTAATCCTTGTGTGTATGATGATTTGTCGTGCTTGTATTTTTTTACAATTTTGTAGCTTAGTTCTTTTGGTATAATATCCGAGTTTAAAACTATAGATTTGTGTTTTTGTTCTTTTTTGCCATTATAAAAACAAACTATTTTAATTTTATGTTTTCCTACTTTTAAACTGTCGGTTAACAGTTTATTTGTATTTTTATTATCGGTTTTTATATATTTTTTATCGATAAAATATTTTACCGAGTCTATTTTATATTTATCGTTTAACGATATGTTTACATTAATTTTATCTCCTATTTTATACGATTCGTTATCTAAAGGCGATGATATTACTATATTGTTAAGGTTTTTTTTAGTTTTTGTTGTATCAATTTTGTTTTTTTGTATGGTGGTGCTTTTTGTTGTTTTATTATTGCTTGTATTTTTTTCGTTATTACACGAAACAAAAGTTATAACATATAAAATTATAATAAAAAAATAAGTGCTTTTCATAAGGTTGCATTAAAGTAAAACATGCACAAACTTACTAAAAAATATAATTTATTTATACTTGCTTATTATTTTTTGTGTATTAAATTAGGTTTTAAATATCAACTAACTTGTTTTTAATTGCATAAACAACAAGATTTACAGTGTTTTTAGTATCGGTTTTGCTTATTATTTTAGCTCTATGTCCATCTATTGTTCGTTGACTTAGAAACATTTTTTTTTGCTATCTCGGCATTAGTATAACCTTTGCAGATGTATTGTAATACTTCTAATTCGCGATTACTTAATTTAATTCTTTCCGATGGTTTGGTTTTTGTTTTATTTAAAAATTTATCGGTTAAAACCGATACCATTTCTGTTGAATAAAAATTAAATCCGCGATTTACCGAGTCAACAGCCTTTATAAGCTCGTTTCCATTTACGTTTTTTAATAAAAATCCTTTTGCTCCGGCATCTAACATTGCTTGTAAATATTCGGAATTACCAAACATCGATAGTGCTATTATTTTTATATCAGGATATTTTTTTATAGCTAATTTTGTAGCTTCTATTCCGTTTATTTCTGGCATTTTTATATCCATAAAAACTATATCCGGGTATTTTTCTTTTATTAATTCTAAAAATTCGGCACCATTAGATGCTTCGCCT
>JALSQC010000200.1 GCA_026985625.1 Bacteroidales bacterium
TATTATTTTTATATCAGGATATTTTTTATAGCTAATTTTGTAGCTTCTATTCCGTTTATTTCTGGCATTTTTATATCCATAAAAACTATATCCGGGTATTTTTCTTTTATTAATTCTAAAAATTCGGCACCATTAGATGCTTCGCCTATTACTTTATAGTTTTTAATTTCGTTTAATTGAGTTTTTAAACCTGTGCGAAAAATCTCGTGGTCGTCAACAATTATTATTTTTAGATTACTCATTTTATTTAATATTATTAAAATTAATAATTACCTTAACTCCTTTATTATCAGATGTTATAATATTAATATTTCCACCTATTTGTTTTATGCGATTAATTGTAAAAACTAATCCGTGTCCTTTATTTTGTTTAAATACTTTTTCTTTATTAAATCCTTTTCCGTTATCTGAATAATAAATATGTAGATTGTTATTTTGATATTTTACATTTATAGTTATTTTATCGGCTTTTGAGTATTTAAACGAGTTTATTTAATAATTCGTTTAATGTTCGGTAAATTACAATTTTTGATATTTTTTGTTCAAGATTAGATATTTTGGTTATGTCTCTTATTGTTCCTGTAAATATATCATTTATTTTTTTTTATGTTTACTTCAATAGTTTTAATGTGTTTATTTTTTGTTTTAATTGTTGTTCTGTAATTATTTAAATATTTTGATTTTTTTAATTTATTTAAAATTATTTTTGTATTAATATTATCGGTAAATATATTAAATTTTTTTCCTATTAATTCGTCTCTTTCGTAACCTAAAATATTTTTTACCGAAGGACTTACTTCGGTTATTATTCTATTATTATTAATCTCAAAATAAATATCAATAATATTATCAAATATTTTATGATATTTTTGTTCGCTAATTTCTATTTTTTTTTGCCATTCTTGTTTTTCTAATATGTAATTATATTTGTCAATGGCATTTAAAAATTTATTTGATATTTCTTTTAAAAAGTTAGTATCTTTAATAATATAATCTAAAGCTCCTAATTTCATAATGTCCGATGCTATTTCTTCGTTACCTTCGCCCGTAACTACAATAAACGGAAAGTCAAGATTTTGATTTCTAAGGTCGGTAATAATTTTTTTTGCATTGTTTGACGATAACGAATAATCGGTAATTAAAAAAATAAGATTATTGTTTTTAATAAAATCAACAGCTTGTTTTACATTATTAAAAGGATATGTTTTAAATCCAAGGTTAGATATTTTTAAGTTAAGTATTTCCATAAAGGAAATATCATCTTCCAGAATAACTACATTTAAATTATTTTTTAAGTCAGATTTTTTCATTTTTTTATTAAACGTTACGATAATTTATGTTAATTTGTTTTAAAAAAACAATAAAGAATTGAGCAATTATACATTAGGAATATATGCAATTAAAGACATTGGAGATAATAAATATCCTATAATATCTCACGACCATAATATTACTGTGGCAAAAGACGGACAAGTAATATTTTTTATTCAAACCGAAAGAATTACACGCATAAAATATAACAATACTTTAGATAAGACTATAGATAAAATTTTAAAAGATTTAAATATTAATTTACAAAATTGCGATTTTGTTTTTGTTGACAATGTTTTGGGTAGAGCTTTTATATCAGATAAAGGAACAATACGTTTCGAAACTAATTTATCCGATAATTTACCGATAGATTTAGAAAAAGGGAAACTATTATTATACGGAAAACAATATGATTCTTATATTTTAAATCACGAGTTAGCACATATATACAGTAACGTGCCTTTTTTTGGTAATTTTAAAGATAATAGTTTGCTTGTGCATTTCGACGGGGGAGCAAGTAAAAGTAATTTTTCGGCATGGTCATATAAAAATCATAAAATAAAACTTTTAGAATATAATTGGGACTTAAAACAAATATCATCGTTTTTTAATTCAAATCCCATAAGTTTTAAAACAATAGGAGCAAAAATATCAGACCAAAATTCTGCTCCCGGAAAAATAATGGGATTAGCAGCTTTTGGTAATTATAATAAAGAAATCGAAAAATGGCTTAAAAACAATGATTTTTTTAGTGATACATGGAAAAATCATAATAAATTTTTTAATTCCGTAAAACAAAATTTTAATATAGATATAAAACAATTCGATACCAAAAATAAATTTTTGCAAGATTGTTTGGCAACTATGCAACAAATATTTATTAACAAATTAATAACTAAGCTAAAAAATATACAACAAAAATATAAATTCGATAATTTATATTATTCGGGAGGCTCGGCATTAAACATAGTTGCAAATACAAAAATTGTTGAATCAAAGCTATTTAAACAAGTTTTTATTCCGCCGGTTGCTAACGATAGCGGCTTGTCGCTTGGAGCAGCTTTTGCCATGGAATTAAAAAAAGGAAATAAAATAAAAACACATTCGCCATATTTAAACAATTTATACATAAATAACTATAAAGTTAATTACACAAATAACGATATAAAAAAAATTGCTGAATATTTATTACAAAATAAAATATTAGGCATAATAAATTCAACAGCCGAAGCAGGACCTCGAGCTTTGGGTAACAGAAGTATTATTGCTTTGGCAAATTCAAAAAAAATAGCCGAAAAAATTAATTGTCAAATAAAAAAACGAGAGTGGTACAGACCTTTAGCCCCAATTATGCTCGAGAAAAACACCAAATATTTTACAAACAAAGAATCAATAAATATTTTAAGCAAATTTATGCTTTTAGATTTTAAAATAGATAAACAAAAACAAAAAGAAATTAAA
>JALSQC010000201.1 GCA_026985625.1 Bacteroidales bacterium
AACAAAGGTAAAATTTTTTTTGTTTTTTTGTTATGATTTACAAATATTTATAAGTTTGTTGATATCTACTTTAAGCTGTTCGCCTGATTTCATATTTTTTAGTGTAATTGTGTTTTGGGCTATTTCGTTTTCGCCTATAAGGGCAACATAGGGTATATTTTTGTTGTTTGCGTAAGATATTTGTTTTTTTAGTTTTGCTGCCGATGGGTATAGTTCTGCGTTAATATTATTGTCGCGGATTTGGTCGATTAATTTTAGACAGTATTTTTCTTCGGTTTCTCCAAAGTTTACAAATAGAATTTTTGTTGTTGTTTCGATGTTTTTGGGAAATTTATTTAGTTTTTCCATAACGTCGTATATTCTATCTGCTCCAAATGATATTCCTACTCCTGATACGTTTTTTAGTCCAAAAACTTCTGACAGGTTGTCGTATCTGCCTCCTCCGGTTATGCTTCCTATTTCTATGTCGTTTGATTTTACTTCGAATATTGCTCCTGTGTAGTAATTTAGTCCGCGAGCAAGCGAGAAGTCGAATTCGATTTTTGCTTTTTTAAGTTTTATATAGGATAGATATTCTTTAATAAAATTTAACTCGTTTATGCCTTTTAATCCTATTTCTGATTTTTTATCGGAGAATAATTTTTTTAGGTTTTCTAATGATAAGTTATTGTTTGCAATTGAGTTTTTAAAGAATTTTATTAAATCGTCGTTAATGTTGTTTTGTTTGAGTTCGTTGGCAACTTTGTTTATTCCTATTTTGTCGAGTTTGTCTATTGCAACGGCTATATTTATAATTTTGTCGGGTTGGTTAAAGCTTTCGGCAATGCCTTGTAATATTTTTCGGTTATTTATTTTTATTGTTATGTTTAAGTCTAAAAGAGAGAATATTTTGTCGGTTATTTTTATTATTTCTATTTCGTTGAGTAGGGAATTGCTTCCGATGATATCGACATCGCATTGGTAAAATTCGCGATATCGTCCTTTTTGTGGGCGGTCGGCTCGCCAAACAGGTTGTATTTGGTATCGTTTAAAAGGAAATGTTATTTCGTTTTGATGTTGAACAACGTAACGAGCAAAAGGCACTGTAAGGTCGTATCTTAAACCTTTTTCGGATATTTTGTTTGTAATTTCGGTTGAGTTTTTTTTGCTTAATAGTTTGTCGTCAACTTTTGATAGAAAGTCGCCTGAGTTTAGTATTTTAAAAAGTAGTTTGTCGCCTTCGTCGCCGTATTTTCCCATTAATACCGATAGGTTTTCTATTGCGGGTGTTTCTATTTGCAGAAATCCGTAGAGTTTAAATACTTTTTCTATTGTATTAAATATATAGTTTCTGCGGTTCATTACAAGAGGCGAGAAATCTCTTGTTCCTTTTGGTATTGTTGGTTTTTGTGCCATTTTTAATCGGGAAAGTAGCCTTTAATAATTCCTCGTTTAGAGTTTCGTATAAATAATATAATATCGTCGCGTTCGGTTGTTGCTTTCATTTCGGCTTCTATTTTTTCTATGGCTTGGTTGTTGTTCATTTTGCTAAGAAATATATTTCGATATATGTCTTGTATTTCGGATATTTTTTCGTTTGAGAAGTTTCGTCGTCGTAATCCTATTGAGTTAACGCCTGCAAATGATAGTGGTTCGCGAGCGGCTTTAATGTATGGGGGAATGTCTTTTCTTACTAATGAGCCTCCTGATACCATAACGTGTTTTCCTATATGTACGAATTGGTGTATTGCCGACATTCCTCCAATAATAGCCCAGTCGTCGATGTTTACTTCGCCTGCTACTTGCACGCTGTTTACCAGAATAACGTTATTGCCAACGTAACAATCGTGTGCAACGTGAACGTATGCCATTAATAAGCTGTTGTTTCCGATAACTGTTTTGCCTTTTGCTGATGTTCCTCTGTTAATTGTTACGGCTTCGCGTATTGTTGTGTTGTCGCCAATTTCTACGTATGTTTCTTCGCCTTTAAATTTTAGGTCTTGTGGTATTGCGGAGATTACTGCTCCCGGAAATATTTTGCAATTTTTACCTATAATTGCACCTTCCATAATTGTAACGTTGGGACCAATCCAAGTTCCTTCGCCTATTTTAACATTTTTTGCAATATTAACAAATGGTTCTATTACGACGTTTCGAGCAATTTTTGCTCCGGGGTGAACGTATGAAAAAGGTTGATTCATTATATTATTTTGTTTTTATTATTTGTGCCATAAATTCGCCTTCGGTAACTAATTTTCCGTTTACATATGCTTTTGCTTCCATTGTTGCCAGTCCTCGTCGTATAGGTGATAGGTATCTTAATTTGAATATTAGAGTGTCTCCGGGAACTACTTTTTGTTTAAATTTTACTTTGTCGATTTTTGCAAAGTATGTTGAATAGTTTTCGGGGTCGTTAACGCTGCTTAAAACCAGTATGCCTCCTGTTTGTGCCATTGCTTCGATAATAAGAACTCCGGGCATTACAGGCTCGTTAGGAAAGTGCCCTACAAAAAAGGGTTCGTTCATTGATACGTTTTTTATTCCAACTATCCAGTCGTCGCCCATTTCGTATATTTTATCGACTAATAAAAATGGTGGGCGATGTGGTAGCATACGTTTTATGTCGTTTATATCGTATAGAGGTTTTTTGTTTGTTATATTGGGTATATCTTTTGTTTTGTTGTATATTTTTTGTATTTGTTTTCCTAATTTAATATTTGATGAGTGTCCTGGGCGTGTTGCTATTACTTTTCCTTTTATTTGTTTTCCTAGTAGTGCTAAATCGCCGACAAGGTCGAGTAATTTGTGTCTGGCGGGTTCGTTATCGTAAGTTAGGTCGAGGTTGTTAAGTATGCCTTGTTTTTTTATTTTTACAGATTCTTTATTAAATATTTTTGCAATTCGGTCTAGTTCTTTTTGTGATACTTCTTTATCTACAATAACTATTGCGTTGCTTAAGTCTCCTCCTTTTATTAGGTTGTTGTTTAATAAAAGTTCTAATTCGTGTAAAAAAACAAATGTTCTGCAATTTGCTATTTCGTCTTTAAATTTGGTTATATCTGTTAATTCGGCATATTGGTGATTTAGTATTGCAGAGTTATAGTTTATATTAACTGTAACTGAGTATTTGTCGTCGGGTATAATAATGTATTCTGCATTTTTTTCTTCGTCAACAAATTTTAATGGTTCGGTAATTTCTATGTATTGTTTTTCGGCATCTTGTTCAACTATTTCGGCGTTTATAAGTTTTTCGATAAATATTTTTGAGCTTCCGTCGAGTATGGGAACTTCGGTAGCATCTATTTGTATTAGCAGGTTGTCTATACTTAATCCTGTTATTGCGGCAAGAACGTGTTCTACTGTTCCTATTGCTACATTATTTTTAAAAATACGACTACCTCTTGATGTGCCGTTTATGTTTGATATACTTGCTTCGATTATTGGTTGTTCGGGCAGGTCTATTCTTTGGAATTTGATTCCAAAATTTTTTTCTGCCGGTAAAAATTTAATAGTGCAATTTTCTCCTGTATGTAATCCAACACCGTTAATAGAAAATTCGTTTTTAATTGTTTTTTGTTTTTCTGACATACTAAAAATATTCAATTTTAACCTTACAAAAGTATAAGATGTTTTTTATAATTAAAAATTTTATACTAATTATAATTGTTTAATATTTTTAGTTATTTGTATAACAATAAGTGTTTTTTGTGTTTATTTGTTTTTTGACAGGTTTTTAAATATTACATAAGATTTTTGATAATCGCGTATGTTAAATGCGGGTGAGCCTTGAACGACTTCGCCTTTTTTTGTTATGTTTTTTCCTATGCCTGATTGTGCTGCAATTTTTACGTCGTCGGCAATGGTTAGGTGTCCTGCTATTCCTACCTGCCCTCCTATCATACAGTTTTTTCCTATTTTTGACGAGCCTGATATGCCTGTTTGTGCTGCTATAACAGTGTTTTCGCCTATTTCTACGTTGTGTGCTATTTGTATTAGGTTGTCTAGTTTAACTCCTTTATGTATAATTGTTGAGCCCATTGTTGCTCTGTCGATTGTGCAGTTTGCTCCTATTTCTACGTTTTCTTTTATTATTACATTGCCAAGTTGAGGTATTTTTTTGTAGTCGTTATTTTTTTGTGGAGCAAATCCAAAACCGTCGGAACCTATAATTGTTCCGGAATGTATTGTGCAGTTTTCGTTTAATATGCAATCTGAATATATTTTAACACCTGAGTATAATTTTGTATTATCTCCTATTTTAACGTTGTCGTCTATAAAAACTTGTGGATATATTTTAACGTTTTTGCCTATTTTAACGTTTTGTCCTATATAAGTTCCGTCTCCTATGTATGAGTTATTGCCTATTTTTGCTGTTTTATTTATAAATGCATTTTTGCTGATACCGGTTTTTTCTTTTTTTTGTTTTGCTATGTAAGTAAGTAGGTCGGCAAATGATTTGTATGAATCTTCGACTAAAATAAGTGTTGGTTTTATTTCTGTGTCTTTAAGTTTAATATTGTTGTTTACCAGAACAATAGATGATTTTGTTGTGTATAAATATTTTTCGTAAGCCGGATTTGCTAAAAAACTTAATGTATTTGGTTTTCCGTCTTCGATTCGTGATATGTTATTTGCAATTGTTTTAGGGTCTCCAATTATTTTACCATTTAATTTTTTAGCTATTTTTTTTGCAGTAAATTCCATAAATTAATTTTAATTTGGTTTTATAGTATCTCTTTAGGATAACATAAATAATATTTTTTTATTGTTTTTGATAGTACTGAAATGTTTAACATATCAGACGATTCGGCAATGTCTTTAAGTTTTCCGTTTTTTAATAATATATTTATTCTGTCGTCGTTTGCCGAGTATGCGTTGTTTGTTATGTTGTTTTTAAAAACAAAGTAATTTATTTGTTTGTCGGTTAAGTTTAATGTTTTTTTTGTTTTATCTTTTATTTTATTAATGTAATTATCGGAGAAATCGGTGTTTTGTATTTCTATTTTTAGTAGTTTTCGGTTTATTAGTCTGCTGCTTAGTTCTGATAGGATTTTGTCGTTTGATTTTGTCCATATTTTAATAGTGTATATTATATCGTTATCGTCTAAATTAATAAAGTGATTTAATGCCTCGTTGTTAAAATTGTTTTTGTTGATATTGTTTTTTAGAAAGTATTTTAATGAGTCGGGGGCAAAAATTTTTGTGTTGTTTAATGATATTTCTTTTGCTCGTTTTAATATTCTAACAAGTAGTTGTTCGGCTGATAGTACTGTTTTGTGTAGGTAAACTTGCCAATACATTAGTCGTCGTGCTATTAAAAATTTTTCGATAGAATATATTCCTTTTGCTTCTATAACAAGTTTGTCGTTTATAACGTTTAGCATTTTAATTATTCTGTCGGAGCCTACTACTCCTTCGGATACTCCTGTAAAAAAACTGTCGCGTTTTAGGTAGTCTAATCTGTCGACATCTAATTGTCCTGATACTAATTGGTGTAAAAATTTTTTATGGTATTTGTTTTTAAATATGTCGAGGGCTGTTGATAGTTTGTTATCGAATTGTTTGTTTAATTTTTCTATTATAATATTTGATATTGTTTCGTGTGATATATTTTCTACAATTGAGTTTTCGAGGGTGTGAGAGAATGGTCCGTGTCCTATATCGTGTAATAGTATTGCGGCTAATACCGATTCGGCTTCTTCGTTTGTTATTTTGTGTCCTTTTGAGCGTATAACGTCTATGGCTGTTGACATTAGGTGGGTTGCTCCCAGTGCATGTTGAAATCTGGTATGGTTGGCTCCGGGATAAACAAAATTTGTTAATCCTAATTGTGTTATTCGTCGTAATCTTTGAAAATATT
The DNA here is from genome assembly GCA_026985625.1 of Bacteroidales bacterium. Classification (GTDB taxonomy): domain Bacteria; phylum Bacteroidota; class Bacteroidia; order Bacteroidales; family JAFGXI01; genus JALSQC01. Next base: position 5,840 of record JALSQC010000201.1, read on the forward strand.
TGTGTTCTACAATATTAAACAGCAATCCTGATGGTATGTTAATAAATCCGTGAACGGGGTCGTTTAATATTTTTCGTTTTGGTAAACTCATTTTTGTTGTATGCAAGGGTAATTAATATGTATCTGTTTTATGCTCCTTTTGCTGTTACTTGAAATGTTAAATCTACTTTTACATCGACATCGTGTAGTAGCACTTCGTCTGTTGTAACTTGTGTTCTTAGTTTGTATTTGTCTTTTTTTACATATACATCTAAAAATGCTGATGTTGGGTCTAAGTCTATTGATGTTCCTACGTTGTTGTCGATGTTTTCTTTTTTTGCCAATTCTATTTCTTTTTCTCCGTCGGCAGAGATGTATAATGTAATGTTTTTTAAGAATTTAAAAGTTTGTCCGCTTGGAGATGTTATTGTTAGTGTTAATTTTTTTAGAATAATTTCTTTTACTAATGATGCTTTTGTGTTGTTGTTTTTAAATTCGGTTTCTGACGATGTTGTAACATCGGGTGTTGGTATCGAAAAAGGGAGATCTACTCCGTATTTTGCTTCTATGGTAAAGCTTGATGAGTCTTTTACATCGAATGTAAATAAATCGTGAGTTTTTTTGCACGATAAAATACTTGTTGTTATTATTATTATAAGTATTATATTTTTCATAATATGTTTTTTTTTATTGTTTTTTGCCGTAGGCAAGGTCGCCTGCATCGCCAAGTCCGGGAACTATATATGAGTGTGCTGTTAGTTCGTTATCGATTGCTCCGAGAAATATTTTTATGTTTTTTTGAGGTAGGTTTTTTTTAAGGTATTCTACGCCTTCGTTACTGGCAATTAGTGATACTATGTATGTTGTTTTTGGGGTTCCGTTTTTTAAAAGTGCTTTATATGCTAATACTACCGATGCTCCTGTTGCTAACATTGTGTCGGCAAGTATTAGTGTTTTGTTGTTTAAGTCCGGTGTTGAGAGGTATTCTAATTTTATGTCGAAACCGTCGTTTTTGTTGTATTTACGATAAGCTGATATAAATGAGTTTTCGGCGTTGTCGAAGTAGTTTAAAAATCCTTGATGTAGAGGTAGTCCTGCACGCATTATTGATGCTATAACCGGTTGTTTGGCTATTGTTTTGCAGTTAGATATGCCGAGTGGTGTTTGTATCTCGGTATCGGTGTAATTAATTTCTTTGCTTATTTCGTAAGCTATTATTTCGCCCATACGTTCGAGATTACGTCTGAATCTCATTTTATCTTTTTGTATGTTTATGTTGCGAATCTCTGATAAGAATTGATTAAAAATTGATGGTTTTTCGTTTAAAATTTTTACCATTTTTATAAAAATTAAATATATTGTTTAAAGATAATTTATTTTTTTAAAAGTTGTATTATAAATGGAAGATTATTATATTTTATGGTGTAATATTTAAATTTTTTTGCACCGAAACTTGCATAAAATCTTGCTAATGTTTTAATGTTTGAACCTTCGAAATCGAGTGTCAGATGTTTGTTTGAGTTTTGTTTTATAAAATAGTCTATTAATTTAAAATTTGCTCCTGTTTGTTTTGATTCTTCGCTTGTTGCTAAAATTAACATTATTGTTTTATTGTGAGATGTAATAAAAAAAGCAGCGGAAATAAGGTTGTTGTATTTGTCGTAAACTCCTATTAGTTCTCCTATTTTTTTTTGAGAGCTTTGCGATATTATAAATTTTATTTTGTTAATAATATCGTTGTTTAGTTCTCTTATTTTTGTAGCAAGATTTTGTTCTAATAAATTTGTAATTTGTTTTATTGTTATTGATTTTGATATTGTTAGATTGTTTTTTTCTGCTTTTTTTAGGTTTCGTTTTGTGTTGGTTGAGTATTTTTTAGATATATCGTTATAGTTTTGTATTAAATCGAGTTCGTAAGTAATGTTTTCGGTTTTGTTTATATTTAATTTGTTTACGTTTATATATTTATTGAATTTAATATTAAAGTATTTGTATTTTTTTTGAGCAGTGTATAAAAAACTGCTTAGTATCTCATTGGTTATTTCATTTTCGGAAAATATTCCTAATTGTTGAATTAATACCGGTGTGTATGTGTATTTTATAAAAAATTTTGTTTTAACGGGTAGTGGCATTATATATTTGTAATCGGGGGTTATAATTGCATTCCATTCGCAAACAATATCGAGATACCACGAGTATGCATATACGTTTCCGTTGTATGATTTTGAAATTGTATTATCCCATTTTTTATAGTCTATTTTTTTATTTTTTACGAATATTAATTTCACGATTTTTTTAGAATTCAGAGTTTTTAGGTGTTCTTGGGAATGGAATTACGTCTCGTATATTTGTCATACCTGTAACAAAAAGCATTAATCTTTCGAAACCTAAACCAAATCCTGCATGTGGCACGGTTCCAAATTTTCGTGTTTCGAGATACCACCACATATCTTTTTCGGGTATGTTAAGTTCTTTTATTCTGGAGTATAATTTGTCGTAATTTTCTTCGCGTTGCGAGCCTCCAACAATTTCGCCTATTCCGGGAAATAAAATATCCATTGCACGAACTGTTTTGCCATCGTCGTTTTGTTTCATGTAAAATGCTTTAATTTCTTTGGGATAGTCGGTTAATATTACCGGTTTTTTAAAGTGTTTTTCGACAAGATAACGTTCGTGTTCCGATTGTAAGTCTGCTCCCCATTCGTTTATTGGAAATTTAAATTTCTTTTTTTTGTTTTGTTTTGAGTTTTTAAGTATGTCTATTGCTTCGGTATATGTTAATCGTTCGAAATTGTTTTTTAAAATAAATTCTAGTTTTTCTATAAGGTTTAATTCGGAGCGTTCGTTTTGTGGTTTGTTTTTTTCTTCGTTTATTAATCGTTTTGTTAAAAATTGCAAATCGTCGTTGCAATTATCTAATGCGTATTTTACGCAATATTTTAGTAATCCTTCGGCAAGGTTCATGTCGTCGTTTATATCGGCAAAAGCTATTTCCGGTTCTATCATCCAAAATTCGGCAAGGTGTCGTGATGTGTTTGAGTTTTCGGCTCTAAATGTTGGTCCGAATGTGTATACTTTTGATAATGCTAAAGCTGCAAGTTCGGCTTCTAATTGTCCTGATACTGTAAGGTTTGTTTCTTTTCCGAAAAAGTCTTTAGAGAAGTCTGTATTTCCGTCTTCTGTAACAGGAGCATCTTTTGGAGGCAGGGTTGTTACTCTAAACATTTCGCCTGCACCTTCGGCATCTGATCCGGTAATTATTGGTGTGTGTATATTGTAAAATCCGTTTTTGTTAAAATAATCGTGAACTGCAAAAATCATTGCATGTCGAATGCGGGTAATTGCTCCAAAAAGGTTTGTTCTAAAACGTAAATGTGCAATTTCTCGTAAAAATTCTAATGAGTGTTTTTTTGGTTGTAAAGGGTATTCGTCGGGATTTGCTTCTCCGTATATATGTATTTTGCTGGCTGATATTTCTACGTTTTGGTTTTTTCCTTGTGATTTTATTAGTTCGCCCGTAATTTTAAGAGCTGCTCCCGTGTGTATTTTGTCGAGTATTGCGAAGTCTATTTTATCGGCATCGACAACTATTTGTATATTGTTAATTGTAGAGCCGTCGTTTAATGTAATAAAGGCAACGTTTTTGCTCATCCGTTTTGTTCTTACCCAGCCGTTTACACTAATTTGTTTATTGTATTCTGATGAATTTAATATTTGTTTTATAGATTTCATTTTTTTGTGAATTTTTTACAAAAATACAATATTATTGTATAATTGCTTATTAAAATAAAAATAAAAAAGTTGTTTTTGTAGAATCAAGATTTATTTTTTTGTAAAATGTCAAAAGCTGCATCAAGATAGGTAAAGATATCGGCAGGGACTCCCATTTTGCGTTTTTTGCTGCGTTTGTGTCCAAGACGCACTACAATTGCGTTGTAATCGGGAATAATAAAAATGTATTGTCCTAAAATTCCTCGTGCATAAGTAATATGGTGTCCTTTGTAGTTGCCCATCCACCACATATATCCGTAAAAATTTACAGGTTTGTTATTAAAAGTTAGAAATGTATCGGGTTTAAATGATTCTGTTATGTAGTTTGAACTTAATAATTGTTTTTTGTTCCATTTTCCTTTGTCTAAACAAAATTGCCCTATGCGAGCAAAGTCTTTTGCGTTTGAGTTAAAACAGCAATATGCTTTTTCGGTTCCGTTTTTTTTATCTAAGCACCATAAGGCATCGTTTTTTGCTCCTATTGGTTTCCATAATTTTTCGGATATATATTCGGATATGTTTTTTCCAACGGCTTTTTCTACAATTAGGGCTAATAATTGGGTATTTCCACTGAGGTATTTAAATTCTTTGCCGGGTTCTTCGGTTACTTTTAATTTTAGTATTAGCTTTTTTAGATTGTGTCCGTAGTATGCTTGCGTGGTTTTTGTAAAAGGGCTGCCGTAACTTTCTTTCCAATTAAGCCCTGAACTCATTGTAATAAGATTTTTTATTGTAAGTTTAGCGTTGTCGCCTTTTGAAAATTCCGGAATAAAATCGCCTACTTTTTGATTTATGTTTTTTATTTTTCCATCGTCAATAGCAAATCCAACAAGTAAACTTATAAAACTTTTTGCCATTGAAAATGAGTTTGATAAGGAGTTTTCGTTATATCCTAACCAATATTGTTCGTGTAAAAGTTTTTTGTCTTTTATAATAACAAAAGCAACGGTTTTAAATTTTTTAAAATCGGGAGTGTATTTTTCGTTTATTTTAAATTTATTGTAATTTTTGCTTTTTTCCCAAGGTTGATAGTTTCCTGCTTTTATTGTTCGGTTATTAAAAATTTTATAATCGTCGATATTTGCTTTTTGATAAATTAATGCTTTTCCAAAAAAGCAAGAGTTTAGGCTTATTGTAGTAATAAATAGTATTAATAAGATAAATGATATTTTTTTTATGTGTCTATACATTATGATATTTGATATTGTTGGTTTTTTTATTTTATGCATTTTCGAAAATTAGTTTTGGTGTTTGCGGTATTTTTTTATAACGTTTTCTCTAAATTTTCGCAAATATTGTATGTAAGAATTAACATGGCGTTCTTTTTTCTTTTCGTATATGTCTTTTATTGTTATTAATATTCCTGTTTCTTCAACTTCGCCAAATGTTTTATTTATTGCTGTTCCGAAACTAATCATTGTAGAGCTTAAATTCATGTATGCATTAATTAACGGAGGAATAAACTCGCCTTGTTCGCGAACTAATTTAGATAATATTTTATAGTTTTCGGTA
>JALSQC010000202.1 GCA_026985625.1 Bacteroidales bacterium
ATAATACATTAGTTCACCTAAACTTTTCAAACTCGTTTACAAACGAAACATCTTATCAATTAACACTTGGTAATATTGGCGATTTAGATTCAAATCTTATGATTATAGACACATTACCTTTTACATATTTTATTGTAGAACCAAATTTTGTTGTAATTAATGAAATAATGGCAGACCCCACACCTGTTGTTCAATTACCCGAATACGAATATATAGAGCTATATAATACAAAACCATACGATATAAATATGGTAAATTGGAAACTGCAAGTAGGTTCGTCTATTGTAACTATCCCCGATTTTAATTTACAAGCAAATAACTATCTAATTTTAACATCAACCTCTGGCGAATCAAGTTTTTACATTTACGGAAACGTAAAAGGAGTAACAAGTTTTCCTGCACTTACAAACTCGGGACAAACAATAAAATTACTCGATAGTGCACAAACAGTAATAAACACAGTGTCCTATACCGACGACTGGTATGCCGATGATTTAAAAGATAACGGAGGATGGTCTTTAGAAAAAATCGACCCCGATAATAATTGTTCCGGAATGACAAACTGGAGAGCCTCGGTTAATTTTAAAGGAGGAACTCCCGGATATGTAAACTCCATAAAAGCCATAAATATAGATACAACACCACCAAATTTAACAAATATATTAATTAATTCATCTAACAGTTTAAAATTAAATTTTAGCGAATTTTTAGATACATTATCAACAAAAACATTAACAAATTATTCGATAAATAACGGTATAGGAAGTCCCGATTCAATAGTATCAAATATTAACGATAGTATTGTAGAATTATTTTTTACAAACAACTTTACACCAAATACAACATACACTTTAACGGTGCAAAATATATCAGATTATTGTGGAAATACATTAACATCTAAACAAAAAGATTTTACTTTTTATATTGCAAAAAATTACGATATCGTTATAAACGAGATAATGGCAGACCCAAGTCCTGTTATAGGATTACCAAACGACGAGTATATAGAACTTTACAATCGTTCCGATTACGATATCGATATAAATAACTGGTATTTAAAAATAAATTCATCGTTACATGATATTCCCGACTTTAAATTTCAATCGCATCAATATGTTGTTCTTTGCGACAACAACATTGCCGATACACTAACAAATAATTTTAATGCAAAAGTTATTTCGTTTACAAACTTTCCGTCGTTAACAAATAGCGGAGCAACAATATCGGTTTTAAACAAAAAAGGTAAAATAATTTCGTCAGTAAAATATTCAGACTCTTGGTATCAAAGCGATTACAAAGCCGAGGGAGGTTGGTCTCTCGAGCAAATAGATTACGATAATCCTTGTGGAGGAAAGAATAATTGGATAGCATCAACCGATAGCAAAGGAGGAACTCCCGGAAAAATAAATTCGGTTTATTCCTCTAATACCGACAATACAAGTCCCGATATAGACAGAGCATTTATTACGGACTCATCAACAATACAAATATTTTTTACCGAGCCTATAGACTCTACAACAATGTATAATTTAAATTCTTACGAAGTAAATGATTCTATAGGTAATCCTATAAGTGTTACTCCTGTTTCGCCCGAATTTTTATCGTGTTACTTAACTTTCTCTCATAATTTCTCAAAAGGAATAATTTACACCATAAATTTAAAAGACAGTATTACCGATTGTGCAGGAAACTATATAAATAACAACAGTTATATAAGTTTTGCAATTCCGGACTCAATTACCGAAAACGATATTATAATTAACGAAATTTTATACAATCCTATAAGTCCGGGAGTAGATTTTGTCGAGATTTATAATCGTTCCGGCAAAATACTTAACCTTAAAGATTTGCGTTTAGCAAATATAGATGCCGACAGCGGAACAATAGATAACGTATCGGTAATAACAAACGATGGATTTTTAATGTTTCCCGGAGATTACATAGTTTTGTCAAAATCGCAAGATATTGTAAAATCGCAATATTATACATCAAATCCAAAAGGATTTATCGATTTATCGAGTATGCCATCGTATCCCAATACAAGCGGACAAGTTGTTTTATGCGATTATATGCTAAATAAAATCGATGAATTTTCGTATTACGATGGAATGCAATTCGAATTATTAAATAGCACCGATGGAGTATCGTTAGAACGATTAAATTTTAACTTACCAACAAACGACGAATCTAACTGGCACTCGGCAGCCGAAACAGTAGGCTATGCAACACCTGCATATAAAAACTCGCAATATACCGACGAAAACCCTAAAGATGATGATATTATAGTATCACCCGAAATTTTTTCGCCCGACAACGATGGATTCGATGACGTTGTAAGCTTTACATATAATTTTGATAAACCGGGATATGTTGCAAATGTTACCATTTACGATTCAAAAGGACGAACAATACGGCGATTATTAACAAACGAACTAATATCAAACAAAGGAGTTTTAACTTGGGACGGAATAAACGATAATAAAGAAAAAGCACGAGTAGGTATTTATCTTGTGTATTTTGAAATATTTGATTTAGACGGAAATGTAAAAAAATATAAAAGAACTTGTGTATTGGCAACAAAGTTTAATTAAAAGTTTTGAGAATAAAATTATTAATATTAGTATCGTTTTTTTTGTTTTCGATAAATACTTTTTCGCAAAACAAATCTAAAATAAAATATTATTTTGCTTATAATATAACACTAAACCCTGATGGTTCAAGTGTGCATTATGCAATATTAAAAATATTACCAAATAA